>NZ_RAPO01000003.1:600000-812795 GCF_003610195.1 Halopiger aswanensis
CGACTACCTCGACGTCGAGGGCGACCTCGAGAACACCCCCGCGTTTCTCGGCTGCAGCGACTCCGATCCGCACATCCCCGAGGAGCGCGTCCACGAGACCGCTGACGTCCTCGCGGACCTGAACGCCGACGTCACTAAGCGCCTCTACGAGGGGATGGGCCACGGCGTCAACGAGGACGAACTCGAGTTCGCGTCCGAGATGGTCGCGAACCTCCTCTCGGCGTAACTGCGGCGCTTTTTATCATTCGAGTCGGTGGTCGCCCGCTGCGACGAGCGACTCGAGGTCGACGGCGTCATCGGCTCGTAACTCGACAAACGACCGCGGCCGGTCCGGATCGTCGGTCTTCTCGCCGATCGAGCGCCGCCACCAGGCGACGTCCCGCCACTCGGCCTCCGTGTAGCCGACGGCGGGGAAATCGCCGACGCGCTCGAAGCCCATGCTCTCGTGGAAGCCGACCGTCTCGGGGTTCGGCAGCGTCGTCACGGCGTAGGCGTCGCGGATCCCCTGGCGCTCGAGGACCGCAAAGAGCGACTCGTACAGCGCGCGGCCGACGCCGGCCCCGCGTGCGTCCTCGGCGACGTAGATCGAAAGTTCGACCACCCAGTCGTACGCGCGGCGCTCGCGCAGTCGGTGGGCGTAGGCGTAGCCGACGACCTCACCTGCGACCTCGCAGACCAGCCACGGGTACTCCTCGAGCGTCGATTCGATTCGTTCGGCCATCTCGGCCGCCGTCGGCGGCGTCTCCTCGAAGGTGACGGCCGTCGAGTCGCAAAACGGCGCGTAGATGTCGCGGACGGCCGCGGCGTCGTCGGCCGTCGCGACTCGAATGCGCGATCGCGATTCCATAGCGGGCGTTTCGATCGGTCGCTGATAAGCGCGCCGACTCCTCGTCGCCGCGTTCTCGCCCCGTTTTCGCTATCTCAGCCGCTGCAAAGGCACACAACGACTTTCCGTGCCGTCGGTGTCCGATCCCCGTACGCGATGTCCCGATCTCGAGGACCGCGATGCTCTCGACGGCGACTGCTCTGGGCCGCGAGCGGCGCTGCGGTCGGTCTCGCCGGCTGTACCGGCTTGCAGTCCGATGCGGGCGCCCACTGGCGGGAACCGGGTGCCGACGACGGCGAGTACGAGCGCTTCGGCGACGGTACCGAGTCGGCGGACACGGTCGCGGAGTCGGACGTCGACGCACAAACGGACGCGAACGGGACCGACGGCGACGACGACGGCACAGCCGCCGGATCGACCGACGACCTCGTCGTCGTCCCGCCCGATGACGAACCGGAGGGCGGGATCGAAACCGCCGGCTCCGTCGTCCTCGAACCCGATGCCTCGGTCGACGATAACGTCGAAGCCGGCTATCAGGTCGTCCTCGAGGACGAGGCCGAACTCGACGGAAATCTCGAGGCCGGCGACGACGTCCGGCTGGATCCGGGGGCCGCGATCGACGGCAACGTCGAGGCTGGCGGCGGCGTGATCCTCAGAACCGGTGCCGAGATCGACGGGAATCTCGAAGCAGACGGGACCGTTTCTATCGCGGAAGGCGCGGAAATCGACGGGAACGTCACCGGCAGCACGGTAACTGTTGCCGGCGACGCCGAGGTCGACGGCGAGATCACTGAAACGGGCTGAGGAGACGAGTCGGACGACTGTTCTCAAATGCCGCTGGCCCGACGGGATCGCACCGTGTGCAGTACGGGAACTGCAAGGATCGCGGCGAGACCGAACCCGAGTGCGCCGCTGGCTGCGGGCACGGGCATCGAGACGAGTCCGAAGTAGACGAGCGCCACCGCCAGCGGCGCGAACGCGCCGACCGCGAGCCCGATTCTGAGCGCGAGGCGGCGATCGATCCGCGAGCGCGACCGCGAGTGGGAGCGGTGATCGCGTGCACGGTCGCGTTTCCGTTCCTGTTCACGTTCACGTTCGCGTTCCGGGAACCCTTCGCTAAGCCGAACGAGTTGCCAACCGCCGAACGCGCCAAGCGACGCACCGAGTAACAGGACGGCGTCCGGATCGTCGCTGGCGACGAGAACGGCACTCGCGCTCGCGAGAATGGCCAGTGCGAACGCGGCCGTGGCGCGATCGGCTGCATATCGATCGAGCAGCCACTCTGTGGCGAGCACCAGGAGCAACCCGCCGGCCGCTCCGGCAGCGACGTCGACGAGGTAGTGGACCCCGAGCGCAACCCGCGAGAGACAGACCGCGACGATGACGGTCGCCGCGCCGAGTAGCCGCTGGCGGGCCGTTCCGATCGAGAGTCGTCTGGCGAGAGCGACGTAGATCACCGTCGTCATGAACGCGTGGCCGCTCGGAAAGCCGTAGCCGTCGGCCGTCCCGATCGACTCGTACAGTGGCCGTACTAT
The DNA here is from genome assembly GCF_003610195.1 of Halopiger aswanensis. Classification (NCBI taxonomy): domain Archaea; kingdom Methanobacteriati; phylum Methanobacteriota; class Halobacteria; order Halobacteriales; family Natrialbaceae; genus Halopiger; species Halopiger aswanensis. The sequence continues at coordinate 602,362 of NZ_RAPO01000003.1, forward strand.
TGCTGGCAGCGACTCGAGTCGGACGAACGGCTGCTCCGGTCGCGGGAGCGCGAATGCGTATTTCAGCGTGATGATGGTGGCGAAGCCGGTTAGCAGCAGGCCGACGACGACGGCCGCTTCCTCGCGGTCGTCCGTCCGGTACAGGTAGAGGCCGCCGACGAGCAGGGTCAGGAACCAGACGTCGCCCAACTGCGTCACGAGCGCGACGACGATCGCTGCCCACTCCGGGATCAGATCCTGTATCGGGCCGAACTCGCCGATGCCTCGAGCCATACCGTCCCTCTAGACGGAGCAGCGACTAAGACGTGGCGCCTTCGCACGTCGCACTCGTCGGATCAGATAGGCAGCTAGATAGGAGATGGTGCTGATACCGTCGAACAACGCCCGCTCGTGCCATGATCTCCGCTCTCGTCGACGCCGGCTACGCTGCGCTGCTGGCGTACGGGTTGCCCGCACTGTTCGTCCTGTTCATCGTCAAGGGGGCGATCATCGGCAAGCCGTTTCCGACGTCGGTCTTTCTCCCCGGCTACATCGTCGCCGTCTCGGCGTCGCGGTGGACGATCGTCGCGAGCGTTCTCGTCGCGTCGCTTGGCTACACCTGCGGCCAACTGCTAATATACTGGCTGGCGGCCGCTCGCGGCCGCGAGGCGGTCGAATCGCTGCCCCGCGTCTCGATCACCGACGATCAGTACGCCCGAGCGGAGCGGTGGTTCCAGCGATACGCTGGTGCCGGGATCGTGATTACGAACCTGGTCCCGTACGTCGGCAGCTTCATCATGATCCCGGCGGGAATCGCGTCGTACCCGTTCGAACGGGCGGCGTTCTACGCGTTGACCTCGACGCTGCTGAACTACGTGCTGATCGTCTGGGTCGTCGTCGGCTCCGTGCAGTTCGTTACCGGTTGAAGTCGATGATTTCGCCCCTCGAGCGGAACCAGTGAGCCGAGACGAGAGCCGAACGGTGATGCAGAAATCGACTGAACGAGCCGATCCGAAAGCGAGTGAAGGTAGCGATAGCGTTAGTGGCCCTGATCGTGCGGGTTCAGCGCCGTGCCGTAGTTCTCGGCGTGGTCCGTGTAGTCGATGAACCGGGGCGCGTCGGGGTCGAAGGGCCGCTCTAAGCTCTCGAAGGCCTTCTTCTTGTCCCAGCCCTGGAGCTTGCCGATCGCCGAGCGGTCCTCTAAGTCGTGGTAGTCGAGGTTCGGCTCGGTGAGTTCCCAGGCCTTCATTCCCTGCTCGGTGCGGATGATGACGCTCGAGTACTCGTCGCTCGAGCCCACGGAGCCGACGGTGACGTCGGCGCAGAAGCCGGTGAAGTCGGCGCACTCGTCACAGCCCTTGAGCGCGGCGTCGTGGAAGTTCTCGATGTCCTCCTCCAAGATCATCTCGCCGTCGTGGCCGTAGATCATCATCTTCCCGTGGAGGACGTCCATCTTGCCGATGTCCTCGGGGTCGATGCCGCGCTGCTCCTGGACCATCTCGCCCATGAGGCTGTAGTAGTTGAAGTTCTTCGTACACATCAGGGCGATCGTGTAGTCGACCGCGCGGATGCCCTGATTTTGGGCCTGGTAGTCCCACTCGAAGTCCTGTAGGGCGCGGATGCCCTCGATCTCACAGGGCGTGCCGACGAGCGCCAGCGAGAGGTCGTCCCAGTCCTTGTCCGGGAGCTTATCCTCCCACTGCTCCAAGTCGAGGTTGCCCAGCGCCAGCGTCTGGTTGTAGACCGTGCCGGCGTTCTCGATGAGCTCCTCCTTCGTCGTCGCGAGGAAGCTCTCGGCCTTCCAGGCTTCCTCCTCGCTCTCGGTCGCGATCAGCGCGCCGTCGATCTCGCCTTCCTCGAGCAGCGTCGCGAGGATGCCGGTGACGACGCCGCCGTCCTGGGCCTGATCGGTCCAGTCGTCGTCGACCTTCGCGGAGAACTCCGTGATCGGGTCGCCGGCGCCCTTGACGTTGTCCTCGCCGCCGGTGATCTTCCACTGGCGCTCGTACCGGAGGCCGCCGCGGGGACAGAAGTCCCAGCAGAGCGAACAGCCGGTGCACATCTTGACCAGCTTGGGCAGGTCGTCGTCGCCGACGCCGATCGAGTCGGAGGGACAGGCGGCGACGCAGGTCCCACACTGGATACAGCGTCCCTCGTCGATGACGGCCTCGTCCAGTTCCATGAACCAGGTCTTCTCGTCCGGCGTCTCGATGTCGTTCATCTCCGACCGGATGGAGTACTCCGGCGTGTCCAGATCGACGCCCTCGGGAACGCCGACGCGGGTGTCCGGCGCGTCGTCGTAGACGTCCTGACTCACGTTCTCGGCAGGTTCGGTGAACTCGAGGTCTCCGAGATTGCCTTCTTCGTCGACGTTGGCGACGCCCGCACCGTCGGTGGCGACGGGTTTGTCGGCTGACGCTGAGTCGGCGGTGGTGCTCGAGGCGTCGGCTGCGGGTTCTGCGGTCTTCTCGCCGCAGGTACAGGTATTCGGCGAGCAACTGTCGCCCTCTGCGTGTTCGTGACCGTGTCCGCCGTCCGTCGCGATAGCGCCCTCTCGAGCGTGCTCGGTCCCGTCCCGCGAGCGCGGCGCGGCGTGGCCGGCGTCGGGGACGATGACGGCGTCGTCGTCGCGAGCCTCGGATTCGGGGACGCTGGGGAACGTGCGTTCTTCGGCGTCCCGTCCGTCGGTTCCGTCGTCGCGTCCGTTAGTCCCCATGGGCAACACCTCGTGCAACCGGCGCGTCGGCGTCGGTCATGAGCGACCGGAGCCGCTCGTTGTCGATGCGGCGGGCCCACTCGTAGAACCGCTCGTCGTCGTTGCGGTCCGCGTTGTAGGCGTCGAACAGCTGCTCGAGCGCCGGGATCACGCCCTCGGCGGGCACCGCGCGCTCGATCCAGTCGAGGAATTCGTTGTCGGCCCCGAGCGCACCGCCCAGCCCGAAGTCCATCCCCTCGACGAGGTTGTCGCCCTCGTCGTTGGGCGAGTCCTCGTCCTCGAGTTTGACGGTCTCGCCGCGGAAGCCGATGTCCGCGATCTGGGGCTGGGCGCAGGAGGCCGAGCAGCCCGACATGTGCATCCGGACGACCTCTAAGTCGTCGGGCGTGTCGATGCGCTCGTCGAGTTCGCGGGCCCAGCGCTTGGTGCGCTTTTTGGTCTCGATGATGGCGTAGTTGCAGAACTCGGTGCCCGTGCAGCCGACGGCGCCCCGCGAGAACGGCCCCGGATCGGGGCTGTACTCCTGGGCGAACGGCTCCGCGAGGAGGTCGTCGACGTTCTCCTCGGGGATGTGGGTGATGAGGAAGTTCTGGTCCGTGGCGAGGCGGATCGAGGTCTCCTCGGTGCCGTACTTCTTGGCGGCGCGGGCGGCTTCCGCAAATTCGTCGCCGCCCATGCGGCCGGCGATGACGTTGAAGCCGACGTACTTCAGCCCGTCCTGCTTCTGGTCGTGGACGCCGACGTGGTCGCCGCGGTAGCCGACCGTCAGGTCCTCGCCGCTCTCGGGGAGGTCGACGGTGCAGCGGTCGCGGACGGCTTCCTCGAACTTGTCCGCACCCATCTGCTCGACGAGGTAGCGCATCCGGCAGACGCCGCGGTTGTTGCGGTCGCCCAGCTCCTTGAACGTCTGGGCGACGGCGCGGCAGAACTCGACGGCGTCCTCCGGCGGGATGAAGACGTCGAGATTCGAGGCCATCCGCGGGCCGTCGGAGAGGCCGCCGCCGACGCGGGCGTGGAAGCCGTAGTAGTATTGGCCATCTATTTCCTTCTTCGCCGGCGTGAGTCCGACGTCGTTGATCTGGGACTGGGCGCAGTCGTGCTTACAGCCCGTGATCGTGATCTTGAACTTCCGCGGGAGGTTGGCGTACTCGCGGTTTTCGGTGAAGTAGTCCGAGACGGCGTCGATGACCGGCTGGGCGTTGAAGCACTCGTGGTCGTCGAGCCCGGCCGCGGGACAGCCCAGCACGTTCCGGGCGGAGTCGCCACAGCCCTGGACCGTCGTCAGGCCGACCTCGTCGTACCGCTCCCACATCTCGGGGACGTCCGAGACTTCGACCCAGTGTTTCTGGATGTCCTGACGGGTCGTAATGTCGAGGAAGGCGTCGCCCCAGAGCTCGTTCTGCTCCTCGCCGCCGTACTCTTCGGGTGCGGTAGCGTAGTCGGTGGCACACTCCCCGATGACCTCGGCCTGCTCGGGCGTGAGATAGCCGCCCGGGACCTTGGTCCGGATCATGAAGTAGTCGTCCTGCTTCTGGGAGTACATGCCGGCCCACTTGAGCCGCTCCCACTCGCCGCCGCCGGCGCGCTCCTCGATTTCCTCGTCGGAGAGGTTCCCCTCCGCGTAGTCGTAGACGTCCTCGATGACGTCCAGCGGATGCTTTTCTTGCTTGTGTTGTTCGACTGTATTCACGCAAACCACCTCGTGGTTGGCTGAACGGTGTGAAGCGAACCTCGAGACGGCGGAGCCGTCTCGGTGGTTTGTGTGAGTTCGAAAACGCTCGCGTTTTCGTTATTCACGCAAACCACCCCGCGAGACGGTCAACTCGAGAATGAGTGTCGCTACCTTCAAGGACCATTGTTTAGCGGGTACTAGAACCCGACACGTATACGCTCCCGTAACTCGGCGAATCATGTCGTGGGTCGCTCCAACCAGTAAATGTTGCCTCATACGTTCGCGTTGACACGCCGTTGAATCGGGAAATTCCTTTCCACAGGCCGGTAGCCGGCAGCGACCGAATCTATCCGACAGAAACCGTGCCAACTACCGGAGATATGATCCGGTAGTTGTGCGCATTCGGGCGATCGGGTTCTGCTCGTGGATCGGATTCGCAATTCGGCCGTCGAAGCGGGTGAGGTCCACCTTCATGCTCGGATACCGACGCGACGAACTGTAGCCAAAAACAGACGCTGAACAGCTTGCCGACGGACCGCTACCGACGGCGATGACGAGCCGTCGCTACTCCTCGTCGTCCTCGAGCAGCCGGTCGACCATCTCGTCGGGGTCGAACCGCTCTAAGTGGTCGTAGCCCTGCCCGACGCCGAGGAAGAGGATCGGTTTCCCGGTGACGTGGGCGACCGAAATCGCCGCGCCGCCGTTGGAATCGGCGTCGGCTTTCGTCAAGACGGCGCCGTCGATCTCGGCGGCGTCGTTGAACTCGCGGGCGCGGTTGACGGCGTCCTGCCCGGCGACCGCCTCGTCGACGAACAGCGTCATGTCGGGGTCGACGACGCGGTCGATCTTCGCCAGTTGGTCCATCAGCCCCTCGTCGGTGTGGAGCCGACCCGCCGTGTCGCCGAGCACGACGTCGACGTCGTTAGCCTCGGCGTACTCGACGGCGTCGTAGAGCACCGCGGCGGGGTCGCCGCCCTGCTCGTGGCTGATGCACTTCGTGTCCAGCGCGTCGGCGTGCTCCTGAATCTGCTCGTTCGCGCCGGCACGATACGTGTCGCCGTTGGCCATCACCGTCGAGTAGCCCCGCTCCTCGAGGTAGCGGCTCATCTTGGCGATCGTGGTCGTCTTCCCGACGCCGTTGACGCCGGTGAAGACGATGACGACGGGCTTGTCCTCGATGGCGATGCGCTCGTTGAAGTCGAACTGGCCGACGCTGATCACGTCGTAGATCGCGTCGCGCAGGGCCTCCTCGATCACGTCGCCGGTCGAGGTGGTAAAGGCCCGCGTCTCGCCGATCAGTTCGTCGCGCAGGTTGTCGAGGATCTCGTCGACGACGCCCATCTCCACGTCGCTCGAGAGCAGGGCCAGCTCGAGTTCGTGGAGCGGGTCCTCGAGGTCCTCTTCCTCGATGACGAACTTGCCCTTGACGAGCGACTTGGCCTTGCGGCCGAAGCCGGTGCTGTTGCCGTCGTCCTCGCCGGCTGACTCCTCGTCCGCCGGTTCGTCGTCCTCGACGGGCTCCGCAGCGGCGTCGGCCGCGTCAGCCGTATTGACGTCGGATTCGGCGGCCTCGTCCGCCGGCTCCTCGGGCTCGTCGTCCCGAATCATCCCCTCGAGATCCAGTCCGGAACTGGACTCGGACTCGCTCTCGGGTTCGGGCTCGGCTACGGCGTCAGATGCGGCAGCCGTGTCGGCATTCGCCACCGATTCGGATGCGGTCGTCTCGGCCTCGAGACCGCTCTCGCCGTCGCCGTCGGGACCGGGATCGGGATCGGCCCCCGCGGCCGCGTCGTCGGTGGTAGTGGTATCCGGGGCTTCCGGCTCGGCTGCGTCGGGTGCATCGGCTGTCTCGGTATCGCCATCGGCAGCCGCAGCGTCGCCCTCGATCGCCGCCTCGTCGACGTCTGCGAGATCGTCCTCGTCTTCGACCTCCTCGACGTTCTCTTCGGCGGCTTCTTCGGCGTCCTTCCGGAAGCTCCCGAGCTTCTCCTTCAGATTATCGAACATGGTGGGTAGGTAAACGTGAACGGAAACGTGGGGCCGCGGTTACGTGCGGTTACTCGTCGTCCGGCTGGCCCTGTCCCTGGCCCATCTGCTGCATCTGCTGTTGCATCGCCTGCTGCTGGAGCTGCTGGGCCTGCTGCTCGAGCTGTTCGCTTTCGCTCTCGAGTTCGGCGATCTCCTCGTTGACATCGTCGATGCGGTTGTCGACGGTGTCTTTCTTGTTCTCGAGGGCGTCGACGGCGTCGTCCTGCTCGAATTCGGCGGCGTAGTCGGCGCCGAGGTCGACGATGGCCTCGTCGATGTCTTCAATCGTCGCGCGAAGGTAGGCGCCGCCGCCGAGCGGGACCTGCACGGTCGAGCCCGTCTCGAGGGTCTCGAGGGCCTCGATGGCCTCGTCGATCTCGGTCTTTTCCTGCTGCAGTTCCTCGACGTTGGCCTGCAGCGCCTCGATCTGTTCCTGAATTTCCTGCAGTTCCTGGGAGAGCTGCTGGAGTTGCTGCTGCCCCATTAGGCCGTCACCTCCTCACTCTCGACGACGTCCTCGAGCTCGATCTGGGTGCGCTTGAGGCCGTGCTGGCTCCCGAGCTGCGCGTAGGCGTGCTCGCGAGCGACGTTCTCGTTTTCCGCCTCGATGGTCGTTTCGAACTCAGCGAAGCCGTCGCGAGTCTGGAACCGGCCGGTGACCGTAAACTGACTCATAGGTCCCACTCCGGCGGGCAGTCGGAAGAATCTTCCCTTCTATAAACGGGGGTGGCTTTCGGTCGCACCGAGTCGTTTCGAGGCCAGAGCCGGCCTCGAGTCGCTACGATCCCTGTCTTTCCCCGTCTTCCCGGCGATTTCGTCGACAAGCGTTCGGCGGCTCAAAGCGACGGCGCTCTCCGACGGCCGACAGGCTCCGACCGGGGATTCGAGGGACGGCCGGTTCGTAGCGACGTGCTTCCCGCCGTCCCCCTCGAGCCCAACTAATTTCGTCCGCGCCGCTCAAGGATGACCCATGGGAGAAATTGATTCCGACGACCTGTTACCCAATGACCGAATGCGCCAACAGGCCCTCGAGGGCGAGGTGACGCAGATCCACCGCGGCCACCGGTATGCCGACGAGGGAGACACGTTCGCGATCGACGACGAGACGTTCGAAGTGACGACGGTCACCGAACGCACGCTGGGCGATATGACCGACGAAGACGCACAGGCAGAGGGGATGGACGATCTCGAGACCTACCGCCGGATGCTCGAGCGGGTCCACGACGACTTCGAGTGGGACGACGACAGCGAGGTCGTGTTACATCGGTTCGAGAAACGGTAGCCGAGAATCAGCGCGGTAGCCAACAGTTGCTGCACGGTCGCTTACTTCTCGAGGTGGCGCAGTTGTCCCGGGGCGTCCGTGGTCCCGGATAGTGCCTCGGCCGTGGGATCGGTGGTCGAGCGAACCGCCGCTCGCGGCGCCCGCGGCGACCGGTACGCCGCGAGCAACGACCACGCCACACCGGTCGCGACGAGCCCGACTGCGGCGAGATCCATGCCGAGCGTGGCGAAGGTCACCGCGTAGACGGCGCCGAGCGCCGCTTTCGGCAGGCTCGTCAGGAGCGGAATCCGCGTCGTGCAATCTCGCAGCGCGGGGACGAGAACGGCGACCGTGAGGAGACTACCGGCCAGAAAGACGAGATCCTGCCAATCCATACGTAGCGTACTCGCTCTCGAGTAAATATGGCTGCCGGTCAGAAACAGCGGTCCGAGAAGGGGGTCGCGACTTGCAGCGCGCCGGTCAGTCGATGTAGCCCAGCGCGTCCTCGATCCGGCCCAGTTCCGGGCCGGTCGTGTCCTCGCCGACGACGTAGCCGGACTCGTTCGCGATCAGGCCGGAGCCGACAAGCGGCGCGCCGTAGTTGACGGTGCCGACGTCGGCCCGGACGTCTAAGGCCTCCTCGAGGAAGTCGAGTTCCTCGTCGGTCGCCTTCGGGTGACAGAGCACCCCGGTATTGTTCGCGACCGCGGCGGTGCCGACCGTCCGGACGCCCGCGAGGTCGCCGCGTTCGACGGGGACCTCGAGGGTGTCCTCGATGATCTGGATCGCCTCCCGTGTCAGGTCGGGATGGACGTAGGCGCCGTAGTCGTTCGCCAACACGACGTTCCCGGCCGCGTTGACGTTGCCCGGCAGCTCCGCGATCGGCACGTCGACGGCCTCCTCGAGGCGCTCGCGCTCGTACTCGAGGACGCGGGAACTGACCAGCAGGCCGTTCTCGTTACCCGTCGCTAACGCGCCGACCGTCGAGGAACCGCCGACGGTCGTTTCGATGGCGGGCACCTCGAGTTCGTCGGACAGGTCGGCGACGACGTCGTCGTCGACGTCCTGGCGAACGAGCACGCACGAGTCGGTCGCGCGGGCGAAGACGCCGACGTACGCCGACCCGGCGAAGGCGAGACGTTGCAAGTTTAGTCGGCGACCTCGGCCTCGACGACGGCCTCGCCTTCTTCCTCGAAGCGGGCCGCGCGGACGCGGAGCTTTCGCGGCGGGTTGGAGCGTCCGTTCTCCCAGACGGCCTCGTTGATCGAGGGGTCCAGGCGGATGGCGTCCTCCTCGACCGCGAAGTGTTTCGCGAGGTGCTCGCGGACGAGTCGCATCGCCAGATCCGCGGCCTCGTGGTTGGCGCCCTTCTTGACGTCTCGCAGCGGAACGGTAACGACGCGTTCCTCGAAATCACTTGCGCTCATTGTTACTCGTCAGTGTCGCTGCGTCGCCAGTTGCGTCGCTTCGGGTTCCGCTGGACTTCCATGTCGGTCTTCATCATGACCCAGGCCGGAACGCGGCTGTTCTGGTTCTCGAGTTTGGCAAGTCGCTTTTTCTTGCCCTTCGATTTCTTACTCATAGTGGCCGAAGGTAGCCCATGCTGGCTTAAAATCTTGTCCATTGGATTCGACCACCGGTCTCGACCCGACTGTCGCCCCGAATCGGACGTTCGCGGGCCGATTCATCCCGAAAGCGTTCGCTCGAGGTAGCGCGTGGCCGCCTCGAGCGTCGCGTCGGTCGGCGTCGCGGTGTACGCCCGGCGGTCGACGTCCTCGTAGCCGTCGTGGCGGGTGAACGCGTCGTGATTCGCGCAGCCGCGGCCGGGAAAGCGAGCGGCGCCGTCGGCGACGCGGATCCGATCCGGACCGGCGTAGGCCGTCGCCATCGGCGTGACCTGCAACCGACGGCCATCGTCCTCGGATTGTACGGCGGCGCCCAGATCGTGGTCGCACGGCGAGTCGTTGACCGCCTCGGCGACCTCGGGCGTGAGGAACGTGTGCAGCGTCTCGTGGATCGCCATGTTTCGCGTCACCGGCCTCGAGTCCCAGACTTCGGTGGCACCGAGATTCACGACCGCCAGCGCGCCGTCGACGGGCGTTCGTGCCGTGTCGGAATCGGGAGTTACGTCGGTCCCGTCGTCGGCTTGAGCCGTCGAGCCGATCGCCGCGTTCGGCGACAAGGTCCCGCCGTACCCCACGCGATAGTTGAACGGCGACCAGCAAAACAGCACGTGCGTCGTCAGTTCCTCGAGCACGTCTCGTCGGCTCAATTGCTCACGAAAGGCCTCGAGCACCGTTGACAGCGACGGGGCGACGAACTCGCCGGGGCCGTCGGCCGCCGAGAGCGGGTACCGGACTGGCGAGCCGCGTTCGACCTCGATCTCGAGCCCTTCGAGACGCGAGTGTTGATCCGCGTACTCGCGGACGCGCTCGAGGGTCGCCTCGATCGCCTCGAATCCGTCCCTGAAGGGAAGCGGCCAGTCGCGGTGCATGCCGGCGACGCCGGCGTGGGCCCAGCCGTGCAACGGGACGGGGCCGGGATAGACGCGAACGCGGACGCGCGACGTGTCCGCGGTGGCACTCGTCGTCCGCGGCGTAATCGCCGAGGCCGCACCCGCACCGCCGAGCGAGGCGAGCAGTTCGCGCCGGCTGACGACGCCGCCGTCGCGGCCGTCCCCGTCCTCGGCGCCGTCGGTTCCGCGGTCCGTTCGCGCCATCGTTTTCACGCCGCCCTACACCGATCGGCCCTATCATAGCCATTCGTCCCGCGCCTGACGGTGTCCTCGTCCGGAGAGTCGCCGTCGGTGAACGGTGTGCGCTGCGGGACGGTCGTCGCAGCCGACTCGAGTGCGGTCGACTCGCCTGCGGTCGCCTCGAGACTGATCGCGCTGTACGGCAGGTCTACAGCGTCCGCCCCGCTTATGTGACACAGAAAAAGACAAAATATTTGATGTATCGGCCCGTCCGGCCGGGTATGCCCTCCATCATCGTCGCAGCAGGAGTCGGTGTGTTCGCATTCATGATCTTCGCCGTTCTGATGCTCGTGTACCTCGGGATGGTCGTGTGGACGTTCTCGGATGCACAGCAGAACAGCACCCACCCGGCGTTTCTCTGGGCGATCGTCGTCTTCTTCGCGCCGCTGCTGGGTCTCGTGCTGTACGTGCTCCTCGGTCGCGACGCGACCGGTCCCAGGTCCGGTCCGGGTCGCGGGTACTGACGGCCGACAGTCGCCGTTCGTTCGAATCCGCAAGGGCCGGCGTTATTCGAGCGGGAACGATTCGACCGTGGAGTAGACCGGCCCGTCGCTGGTTAGCGTGCTCTCGGTCAGTCGCACCTCGTCGACGCGCATCTCGCCGATGGTCGGGTCGCGCTCCTGTACGAGTTCCTGCACCAGGTCCTTCCCGCCGGCGTGTTCCATCCGCGCGAGCGTGACGTGGGGCGTAAAGTCGTGCTCCTCCGGGTCGAACCCCATCGCCGTCGTCCGCTCTTCGATGGCCTCGTGGAGCCGCGTGAGTTCCTCGCCGCCCGTCTCGGTCCCGAACCAGACGACGCTGATGTACTCGAGGCTGGGGAACACGCCCAGGCCGCCGAAGCGGGCCTCGAAGGGGTCGACGCCCGCATCTTCGACCGCGGCCTCGAGTTCGTCCTCGATATCCGACAGGCGACTCTCGTCGACATCGCCGAGGAACTTCAGCGTGAGATGGGCCTGCTCGGGATCGGTGAAGTTCAGCCCGCCGGCGTCGGCGAACTCCGCTTGCAGGTCGGCCACCGGTTCCGCGAGTTCGTCTGGGAGGTCGACGCTGACGAACAGTCGCATACGCGAGTTGTCGCGGGCGCGCTACTCAACGGTGACGGTCCCGACGGTGCTGATCGACCGTCCGCTGTCGACGCCGGCGTCGAGACGAACGCCGAATGTACCCGCGGTACCCAGGTCGCAGCCCTTAACAGCCCGCGACGCCAAATTCGGCTAATGACTGACCGCGAGGCCGACGACGACGATCGGCACGAGTTCTCCGAAGGGGCGGGATTCGACGACCCCTACGACGAGTTCGATCTCGACCCGCCGGAACTGGACGTCGACCCTTCGAGGGTCGACCCCGTCGACTCACGCGTCGTCGCCGACATGCTCGACGAGGAAAACATCGGGAGCGACGAGGTCGACGCTCAGGAACTGCTCGACGTCGGCCTGAACTACATGCAGATCAACCGCTACGAGCAGGCCACCGAGGCCTTCGAGCGGACCGCTCACTTCGCCGAGGACGACCACGTCGAGCAGGAGGCCTGGGTGAACAAGGGCGTCGCCCACGCCGAACTCGAGGAGTGGGACGAGGCCATCGGCGCCCACCGCGAGGCCCTGCGGATCGACGACTCGAGCGAGCACGCCGCGACCGCGGAGACGAACCTCGCGTACGCGCTCTGGGAGTTCGGCGAGACCGCCCAGGCCCTAGAGCACGCCGAACGCGCCGTCGAGATCGACGAGCGCTTCGCCGAGGGCTGGTTCAACCGCGCCTTCTTCCTCTCGGAGCGCGGGCTGTCCGAGGAGGCCCTGCACTGTATCGACAACGCGATTCGGCTGGGGATGCGCAACTCGCAGGTGCTCGAGGAGAAGGCCCACATTCTCGAGGAACTGGGCGAGTACGACGAGGCCGAGGAGATCGCCGAGGAGGCAAACGAGATGCGCGAGCGGGCCGAACAGCGCGTCATGGAGGAGCGCGAGGAGATGTTCGGCGAGGCGCCGGGCGGTGCCGGCGCGGGCCGACCGTCCGAGTTCCAGCGGGGTGAGCCCGAGGACGTGACCATCACCGATCCCGGCCGGGCCTCCGACCGCGACGACGAGGACTGGCAGTTGGAGTAAGGGATGATCGTCAACGAACGACAGACCGAAGAGGGGCTGCTGGTCGCCGTCTGCGACAGCGACGTGCTCGGCGAGACGTTCGAAACTGACGCCGTCTCGCTGACGGTCACCGAGGAGTTCTACGGCGGCGACGAGGTCGACGAGAGCGCCGCGGTCGACAGCCTCGCGCGGGCCGACATCGCCAACATCGTCGGCACCCGCGCGGTCGAACTCGCGATCGAAGAGGGGTTCATCGACGAGGCGAACGTCCTCGAGGTCGGCGAGACCCGTCACGCGCAGTTGTTGCGGATGTACTGACCGCGGCCGGGGCTGCGGTCAACGCGCCGAGTTGCATTAGAGATCCGCCTTCTGAAACCGGTAGTAGCCGATCGCGACGGGCACGACCAGCCAGCACAGCAGGACGACGACGCCGAACCAGTCCTGCAGGAAGAACGGCGCGTCGCCGGCGCCGGCGTACCGCTCGGCCGGCGTCAACTGCGACGCCTCGAAGCTCTCGAGGCCGTACTGGAAGGTGAAGGACGGAACGTCACCGTCGACGATCGTACTCGCCAGCGTCGTGTAGGCGGACATCGGGTTGAACTGCTCGAGGAGGAGGTACCAGGTTTCGGCTTCGACGGGCGGCCCCTCGCCGTAGATGAGGTAGTACGGGCCCGCCGTAACGAGTTCCCACAGCGCGACGAGGAGCATGTAGATCCCGACGACGAGCGCCATCGACTTGCCCCGGGTAGCAACGGCGGCGGAGACGCCGACGGCTAGCCCGGCGAAGGCGACGCCGAACAGCAGCGTGACCGCGGCGAAGCCGAGCCAGTCGACGATCGGCACGCCGCCGAAGAGGACGGCGCTCAGGACGAGCGCAACGACGAACGCGAGGCCGACGGCTGCGCCGACGACGGCCATCCGCCCGAGCAGTTTGCCGAAGACGATGTCCGTCCGATTCGGCGGCAGGCCGAGCAGGAGTTTGATGCTGCCCGACCGGCGCTCGCCGACGACCGCCATGTAGCCGGCGATGAGCGCGGCGATCGGGACGATCGTCTGTAGCGGAAATCCGAGGAAGCTCAGCATCTCGGCCGCGGTCACGTCGTCGGCCGTGTACCAGATCGCCGCGTAGCCGACGACCACGATACCGACGAGCAATCCGATCAGCGCCCAGAGCAACTTCGACCGGCCGGCGTCGTCGAACTCCTTTCGCGCGACGGTGCCGATGTGGGAGGTCATTCCGCCACCCCCGAGCCCGCGGCCGTCGGATCCCCGGCGTCGGCTTCCGGGGCCGCGGCCGCGGACGTGGCGCCCGCGGCGCCGGTCAGACTCGCGAACAGCGACTCGAGCGAGACGTCCCGAATCCGAAGGTCTCGAACCGTCGCACCTGCATCGACGAGTTCGGTGACGACGATCGCCTTCGCCGCCGGATCGACGACCGTACACTCGAGCGTCCGCCCGGAGGCGGCGACGTCGGTCACGCCGTCGATCGACGCGGCGACGGGGGCGAGGTCGTCCGCGGCCGCGGGGTCAGCCAGCGCCAGTTCGACCGTCGACTCGCCGCCGATCGACTCGCGCAGGCCGTCGATCGTGTCGACGGCGACGAGTTCGCCGTCGTTCAGCACCCCGACGCGGTCGCAGACGGCCTCGACGTGCTCTAAGATGTGACTCGAGAAGAAGACGGTCGTTCCCCGTTCGGCCTCCGCGCGAACGAGGTCCTGCAGTTCGCGGATGCCGTGGGGATCGAGGCCGCTCGAGGGTTCGTCCATGATCAGCAGGTCGGGGTCGCCGACCAGCGCCATTCCCATCGCGAGGCGCTGGCGCATCCCCGTCGAGTAGCCGCCGGCCGCTCGGTCCCGGGCTTCGGGCTCGAGACCGACGCGATCGAGGATCTCGTCGGGGTCGTCGTCGGCCTCCTTGGTCTCGATGGCGAACTCGACGTGGCGGCGGCCGTCGAGTCGCGGGTAGATGTCGAACCCCTCGGGTATAATCCCGATTCGGGGGCTAATCCGGTCGGCCTCGGCCTGGGCGTCGTAGCCCAGCACGGTCGCCGATCCCGCCGTCGGCCGGGTGAAATCGAGCAGCATGTTGATCGTGGTCGACTTCCCGGCCCCGTTCGGGCCGAGGAAGCCGAACACCTCCCCGTCCCGAACCGTGAGATCCAGTCCGTCGACGGCGGTGAGGTCGCCGTACTCCTTCGTGAGCGCTGTCGTGTCGATCGCAGCCATCCCGCCGGGACCTACCACGATGGCCCGTATAAGTCACCGGCAGGGATCTCACGCCGGGAAACGCGCTCGAGGCCCTCGAGCGGGCCCGGCGCCACTGCTGCCGGTGCAGTCGCGAGCGGTGCGTCCCGGGCGAACGTTTTTGGTAACTGCCATGATCGTTCCGGTATGGCATCCGAACGCTCGGGGCCGCTCGAGCGGTTCCGTCGGCCGGAGTATACGGGTACCAATCGGTGTCTCCCGTGTACCGCGGTCAACATCGCGCTCGCGGTCGCTCTCTCGGCTGCCGTCGCCGTCGCCTCCCTTCCAGCGGCGCCGATCGTCTTCGCGCTGTCGCTCGCTGCGATCTACTTCCGTGGCTATCTGGTGCCGGGGACGCCGACGCTGACGAAGCGGTACTTCCCGGACTGGCTGCTCGCAGCGTTCGACAAGGATCCGTCACCCGCCGGACCCTCGACGAATGCGGGCACGCAGGCAGCGGCGGGCCGGACCCGCGACCACGACGAGGACGATGCTGCGGCTGCTCCTTCGCCAACGTCGATCGACCCCGAACGCGTCTTCCTCGAGCACCGGATCGTCGTTCCCTGTACGGACGGCGAGGACCGGACCAACGCTGACCAGCCGACCGACGACGTCTGCCTGCCGGATCCGGTTCGCGGCGCCTGGCAAACCGAGATCGACGCACGACGCGACGGCGACCGTCGGCGACAGGTTGCGCGGTTCCTCGAGACCGATCCCGCGGCGGTGACGATCGACCGGCGCGACGATCGCGTGACCGTCCGGGTCGACGAACGGCTGGTCGGTCGCTGGGAGTCGGAACCGGCACTGCTTGCCGATCTCGCGGGGGCGCAGGTGCTCGCCGATCAGATCCCGGACTGGAACCGGCGGCCACTCGGCCACCGCAGCCAGTTGGCGAACGGTCTGCGGGCGTTTCTCGAGACCTGTCCGCGCTGTGGCGGCCCGGTTTCGCTCGGCACGGAGACCGTCGACTCGTGCTGTCGATCCCAGCAGGTGTACGCGCTCACCTGCGACGACTGCGCGGCGCGACTGCTCGAGGCGCCGCGGTAGGCGGTCCGAGAGGAGTTGCGGACAGGCGCGAGCGACCGCGATCGAAGCAACCCGTGAAGGGACCGAAGGAGTGTTTTGTGTGGGCACCCTGTAGACACACAATGAGTCAACAGAACCTCGAGTCGCTCGACGTCGGGGCTATCCGCGAGCAGTTTCCGATTCTGCAGCGCGAGTTCGACGGCCAGCAGGTCGTCTACCTCGACAACGCGGCGACGACCCAGACTCCCGATCAGGTCGTCGACGCGATGAGCGACTACTACCGCCAGACGAACGCCAACGTCCACCGGGGAATCCACCACCTCAGCCAGGAGGCCTCGATCGCCTACGAGGAGGCCCACGACCGCGTCGCGGACTTTATCAACGCCGACGGCCGCGAGGAGGTCATCTTCACGAAGAACACGACCGAGGGCGAGAACCTGATCGCGTACTCGTGGGGGCTGAACGAACTCGAGCCCGGCGACGAGGTCGTCCTCACGGAGATGGAACACCACGCCTCGCTCGTGACGTGGCAGCAGATCGGCGAGCGGACCGGCGCCGACGTCAAGTACATTCAGGTCGACGAGACCGGGCGCCTCGACATGGACCACGCCCGCGAGCTGATCACGGACGACACCGCCATCGTCTCGGCGGTCCACGTCTCGAACACGCTCGGGACCGTCAACCCCGTCTCGGAACTCACCGACCTCGCCCACGAGCACGGCGCCCTCTCGTTCATCGACGGCGCCCAGGCCGTCCCCAACCGTCCGGTCGACGTCAAGGAGATCGACGCCGACTTCTACGCCTTCTCCGGGCACAAGATGGCCGGCCCCACCGGTATCGGCGTCCTCTACGGGAAACAGGACCTGCTCGAGGCGATGGAGCCCTACCTCTACGGCGGCGGGATGATCCGGAAGGTCACCTTCGAGGACTCCACGTGGGGCGACCTGCCCTGGAAGTTCGAACCCGGCACGCCCCCCATCGCGGAAGCCGTCGGCCTCCACGAGGCGGTCGACTGGCTCGAGGAGATCGGCATGGAGCGCATTCAGGCCCACGAGGAGGAGATCGCGGCCTACGCCTACGAGCAACTCGCGGCCGAGGAGGACGTCGAGATCTACGGGCCCGAACCGGGACCCGACCGCGGCGGCCTCGTGAGCTTCAACCTCGAGGGCGTCCACGCCCACGACCTCGCCTCGATCATGAACGACCACACGGTTGCGGTCCGCGCGGGCGATCACTGTACCCAGCCGCTGCACGACAAACTCGGCGTTCCGGCCTCGACGCGTGCGTCGTTCTACGTCTATAACACGCGCGAGGAAGTCGACAAGCTCGTCGACGCGCTCGAGGACGCGCGGGAACTGTTCGCCTAACTGGCCTGTCGTCGGTTTCTGTCACCGCCGCCGCTTGTTTGTTGATCGGATCCCGGTCGTGTCGTCAACGTCCCTCACGTCAGAGCTAGACAAGTAACACAGTTGAATGTTACCGTGGCACACATTTATGATAGCCGATTCCATGATATGGAGGTATGGTAAGCCACCGGCGACAGGAGGCACAAGAGGCGATCCGACGATGGGACCGCGTTTTCGAGGCGCTGTCGGCCGCACCGCGGCGACACCTCGTCGACGAACTCGCAGCCGTACCCGACGGTGGCTCGGTTTCGCTGCCCGACGCAGCGGTACCGCCCGCCGGCGCGCAGTCGGAACCGGAGGAGTTGCGGATCGACCTCCACCACCGACACCTCCCGATGCTGGCCGACGCAGGGTATATCGAGTGGCAACGAGAACCGTTTCAGGCCGTCCGCGGGCCGCGGTTCGACGAGGTCGCGATCGTCATCGACGCGCTCTTCGAGAACGCGGGTGCCGTTCCCGAGCACCTACTACCGGCGTGTCCGACCCTCGAGCAAAAGTACGAACGCGAACAGTCCGAGTGCTAGACGTCGAGGGTGTCGCTTTTGTCGGTGCCGTCGCAACGAGCGTCCATGACGACGCTCGAGGCAGTTCGCGACCGCGCCCGGACGTACTTCGAGGATGCACCGCCGGCCCACGACTGGCACCACGTTCGGCGGGTCGGGGCGCTCGCCGAGACGTTGATCGATCGCCACCCCGACGGGGACGCCGTCGACGAGCGCGTCGTTACCCTCGCCGTCTTCCTCCACGATATCGGCCGGGAGCGCGAGGACCGCGGCGAGATCGACGACCACGCGACCTGGGGTGCGAGGGAGGCCGGCGACATCCTCGCGGACGTCGGCGTCGACGCGGAGACCGCCGAACGCGTCCAGCACTGCGTTCGCACCCACCGGTACTCGAACGCCCTCGAACCCGAGATGCTCGAGGCGAAACTCGTCTCGGACGCGGACAACTTAGACGCGCTCGGCGCGGTCGGGCTCGCTCGCGTGTTCGCCCACGGCGGTGCGGTCGGCTCGCCGATTCACGCCAGGCGCGCCAGTAATGGTGCTGACGAACGGGCCGCCGACGTAGAGCCGGCGGAGGCGCAGTACGACCACATTCACGAGAAGATCCTCGACCTTCCGGCGCGGATGTACACCGACCCCGGTCGGGAGCTCGCTGCGGACCGCGCAGCGTTCGTC
Organism: Halopiger aswanensis; assembly: GCF_003610195.1. Taxonomy (NCBI): domain Archaea; kingdom Methanobacteriati; phylum Methanobacteriota; class Halobacteria; order Halobacteriales; family Natrialbaceae; genus Halopiger; species Halopiger aswanensis. Next base: position 620,707 of record NZ_RAPO01000003.1, read on the forward strand.
CGCGAGTACGTACAGCGGTTCGACGCCGAAGTGGCGGGCGAGCAGTAGCGGGCCGAGGGTCGCTCGCGAGCAGTCGATACGTATCAAACAACAAGAAACCCGCGGAGGATTTTTCCCGATCCCGTCGGTACTAGGACGATGCCGAGGTGAGAACGTATGTACGAGAAACCCATCGGCAGTCCCCAACGGGATCCGTTCGACGCCCTGGTCGACGTTCTCGCCGCGGCCAGCCGGTACGACCTCCTGCTCGGGGCCGTTCCGGTTGCGTTCGCGGTTGCACTGGTCGTCGCGACCGTGACGAGCGTGTCACTGGTCGAAGCGATGCTCGTCGCGGCGATCATCGGCGTGCTCGTCATCGTCGATGGCTGCTATCGTAACCCCCCGATCGACCGAGACCAGGGGTCGACGTAGCGGTATCGACCACCAACCGCTTCCCAGCGCCGAGGACGTGCAACCGTTTTCCGATCCACTGGTTGCGATTTGCCCGGACGGACCGGTCTCCGATCAATGGAATCACCGGTCTTGACAAGTTATTTGCCCGCTCGCTCCATTTTTCGTCGTAATGTCGTCTGCGCTGAACGCACTCAGCGAGTCGAGCGGGGGCTCGCAGCAAGTGGGATGCTCCGTGGGGGGAGCCTGAGCGTGCACGGAATCATCTTAAAGGGGCTCAAGGATTTCGTCACCGAAGAGTACGACGAGGAGACCTGGACGGCACTCCACGAGGCCGCTGGGTTGCGAACGCGGCTGTACGTCCCCGTTACGGAGTACCCCGACGAGATCGTCCTCGAGTTGGTCGACGCGGCGACCGACCTGACCGGCCTCGAGGAGGAGGCGCTGCTGGCCGCGTTCGGTCGCTTCCTCGTGCCACACCTGCTCTCGACGTACGGCGTGCACGTCGACCGCGAGTGGACCGGCCTCGAGTTGATCGCCAACGTCGAAACGTACATCCACGAGGCGTTGCGCGCGAAGCAAACCGGCGAGTTCACGCCGCCGGAACTGCGAACGCGCCGCGTCGACGACCGCCGGGTCGCGCTCGCCTACGAGTCCGATCGCGGCCTCTGTGCGCTCGCCCGGGGGCTCCTCGAGGGGATCGCGGACTACTACGACGAACCGCTGCACATCGAACAGCGCCGCTGTATGCACGAGGGGGCGGACTGCTGTGTCTTCGTAGTGACGCGCCGACGAGCGGACGGCGCTTAGGCTGTTTGACGGCGACCGGATCCGAACCGGTCGTCCGTCCGGGGCGACGGACGCCGCCGACCGCCCCGGTCGGAACCCTTTTCGGTCGACCCACCGTACCTGTGTGTAACGATGGGACTGGGCTCCGATATGTACCGACAGCAGATCCTCGATCACTACAAGAACCCCCGCAACTACGGGGAACTCGAGGATCCCACGTTTACCCACGTCGGCGAGAACCCGATGTGTGGCGACGAGATTCGGATGGACGTCAAACTCGACGGCACCGTCGACGACGACGACGCGACCATCGAGCGGGTCGCGTTCTCCGGCGACGGCTGCGCGATCAGCCAGGCCTCCGCGAGCATGCTCTCGAAGGAACTCCAGGGGATGACCCTCGGCGAACTCCTCGAGATGGACCGCGACGACATCATCGACATGCTCGGCGTCGACATCTCCCCGATGCGCGTCAAGTGCGCGGTGCTGGCCGAGAAGGTCGCACAGGACGGCGCCGAGATCGAGCGCGGCGAACTCGAGGTCGACAAGACGACGACCGAAGACTAACGGAGTACCGCACCCGCTTCGCGACGCCCAGCGAGTTCCGAACCATCCGGCGACGATGACGATTCTTCTTCCCGCGCCGTCCTAACCGTGACCGACGACAGCGAGCAGCGGGTCGACCCGACTCACGAACTCGTCGTCAGGACCGCGGCGCTCGAGGGCGACGACCGCTCCCTCGCGATGGCCGCAATCGACGCTGCAGCAGTGTCGGCGGACCGCTGCCGACTCCGTCTCGACGATGAGACCTTCGCGGCCGAGTATCCGGCCCGAACGGCACGCCTCCGCGACGCGTTCGAGTGCGTTCGAACGGACGGGTCGCTCGCGACGTACCGGGCGTCCGCCACCGACGACGCGCTCGAGATCGTCCGCTCGCTGCTGACCGTCCCGTCCTGGCACGGCCACGTCGCGCTCGAAACCGTTCGGCTCGAGCGCGATGGAGTGCCGTTTCTCTACTACAATCCCGACCACCGCCGGTTCGACCTCGACGGCGACGCGGCACCCACCGCGATCGACGCGGTCGCGACCGCACTCGAGGAGGAACCGGCGGGCATCGTCTCGACCGAGCCCCGACAGTGGACCGCCGACGGCGCGTCGTTCGAACTCGTCGGTGGGAGTCTCTGCTACGAGACGGACGGACCGCTCGGGACCTCGAGTCGGGCGTGCTTCCGGTGTTCGCGATTGGCGGGGATCGACGTCGATGCAGATCGTCAGCGAATCTTCCTCGACTGGACCGACCCGCCGGACGCCCCGCGGCCGATCGCCGCGATCGGCAAGTTCCTCGAGGGGCTCGGCCCCGAGCGACCGACGACGATGCACGTCGATACTCGGGACGGACTCGAGACGGCACGCGAAGGACTCACGGATCTCCTCGAAGCGATCGAAGAATAAAATTCGACGACTCGCGCTGCGGTGACTCGAGCGGCGTCCTTCTCGTCGTTACTCGGGCTTCAGACCGCCGTCCTCGACGCGCATGACGGCCTCGCCGTCGGCGAGGTTCGGCGCGTCGACCAGCCGGACGATCCGCTTGTCGCCTTTCGACTTCCGGAGGTAGATACGGAAGGTGGACTTGTGGCCGAGGATGTTACCACCGATCGGCTGAGTCGGGTCGCCGAAGAACGAGTCGGGGTTCGACGCGACCTGGTTCGTGACGATGACGGCGGTGTTGTAGAGGTTGCCGACCTTGTCGAGGTCGTGCAGGTGCTTGTTGAGCTTCTGCTGTCGGTCCGCGAGTTCGCCACGACCGACGTACTCGGCGCGGAAGTGAGCCGTCAGGGAGTCGACCGCGAGCAGGCGGATCGGATACTCCGAGTCCTCGTACTCGCTTGCGAGTTCCTGGGCCTTCTCGGCCAGCAGCATCTGGTGGTTGGAGTTGAACGCCTTCGCGACGTGGATCTTCTCGAGGATGGCGTCGACGAGTTCGTCGAGCGCTTCTTCGTCGTCGGCCGAGCCTTCGATCTCGCGGTCCTCGAGGGTGGCCTCGATGACGTCGTCCGGGAGGCCCCGAACCATGTCGTCGATCCGCTCGGGGCGGAACGTGTCCTCGCTGTCGATGAACATCGCGCTGCCGTGGAGGCCGCCGACTTCCTTGGGAAGCTGGACGTTGACGGCCATCTGGTGGGTAACCTGGGACTTCCCGGAGCCGAACTCACCGTAGACTTCGGTGATCGACTGGGTCTCGATCCCGCCGCCGAGCAGGTCGTCGACCTCGTCGATATGCCAGCTCAGTTTGCCGATCTTGTTCCGTCGCTCGAGGACGGTCGAGCCGGTCTCGAAGCCGCCGACGTCGGCGGCGTCGCGGGCGGCGTTGACGATGTCCGCGGCGGTGGATTCGCCGACGTCGGCCGTGTTCGACAGTTCGGAGGGGGAAGCGACGGCGAGACTCTGGAAGGAGTCGAAGCCTGCATCCTGGAGTTTCTCTGCGGTTGCCGGTCCAACGCCGGGGAGCGTCTCGAGGTCTGCGTCGGGCATACTCCCTCGTTGTGCCCCACCCCCCATAAACCCTCGTTAACAGGAGAGTGAAAGTGAAAGTGGGGGAGGGCGGGAGGGTACTCGAAGAGATGACAGCAGGTTTACGTGGGAAGCCGAGCGCGACCGATACGTCTCGAGAACAGTGCGACGCAGCGGCGAAAGCGCAGATGGGGCGGCTTTCTCGTCGACACCAGTCAGGGCCGCGGCTCGCCGGGGGTCCACGTCAGGCAGGTAAGGGTTCCGTCGTCATCGCCGACGTACAGCCGCTCACGGCCGACTGCAGGCGCGTGCGAGACCCCGCCCTCGAGCGTGCGGTGCCAGAGGTGCGAACAGTCGTCGGCGACGTCGAGTCCGTAGACTGAGCCGGTCTCGTCGGCGACGCAGACGACGTCGCCGATGACTACGGGGCTCGCCCGAACCGGCCCGTCCAGCGGGACGCCTTGCTTCGAGAAGAGCCAGCCGCGAAGCTTGCGCCGGCCGAAGGTCGTGTCGGTGACGTGGAGGTAGCCGTCGGCGGCCCCGACGAACGTCGTCTCCGCGTCGGGCAGCACCGTCGGCGACGACGCGAACGGGTCGTCGATCTCGTAGGAGAACCACGGCTGGCCCGAGTCGGCGTCCATCGCGAGGAGCGTGCCGGACTCGTCGGCGACGTAGACGAGGTCGTCCGCGACCGTCGGCCCCGCGACTGCGGGTCCGTCCGCGGGCGTCGTCCAGGCTTCCTCGCCGGACTCGGCCTCGAGACAGATCACGGCCTCGCCCGCAGTGGCGACGTACACGCGCGGACCGGCCCACGCTCGGTCGTCGGCGATGGCCGGACAGCCGACGACTCGCGTTTTGGTCTCGTGAGTCCAGGCGGGTTCTCCCGTCTCGGCGACGAGCGCGGTGACGCCGGCCGCGTGCCCAACGTAGAGCCGGTCACCGCCCCCGGATAGCGCGATCGCGGTCGGCTCCGTGCCTTGCAGTTCCGTTCGCCACACCGGATCGCCGGTCGCGCGATCGACCGCGCGGACGGTACCGTCCGCGCTGGTGAACGCCACCCGGTCGCGCGTCGCAACTGGCGCTTCGTCGGTTGCAACCTGTGTTTCGACAGTCCAGCGTTGCCGGCCAGTCTCGCGGTCGACCGCGGTGAGCGCGCCGCGCTCGGTGCCCGCATAGACCGTCTCGTGATCCAGCACCGGCGGCCCGACCGGCGCGGCGAGGTCGACAGACCACGCCTCCTCGAGTCGGACTGGTCCCTCGAGATCGCGTCGAAGACCGCCGTTTTGCGGATCTCCCTTGAACTGATTCCACTCGGTCACTGCTGTCGGATACCGAGCCCACCCCCATAATTGGTGTGACCGTGTTCGACGAGCGAATGCGGACGGGAAGCCAGTATCGTCAGTGATACCGCTTCGCGTCGCTGTCGAGGGGTAGAAACGGCAGGAGAAGGGCAACTGTGTATGGCGCAGTTGTGATGATGTGGCGTCCTGCCGACACCCGTTCTCGGTGCGTCGAAGGGATAGCAGTGTTGCCAACAGAATTTGGCGCAGGCGGTCAGCGCGGGGGCAAGACTACCTACTCCCAGGGATGGGTCCCCCGCTCGCTGGGCCAGAGGGGATACCAGTACTCCTTCTCGCGTTCGATCTCGAGTTCGCCGTCCAGCGCCGACTCGAGTTTGAACTCCGCGCTCGAGTCCCGCTCGCGACCGGACCGGGGCGCGAAGGGGTAGTAGGCGCCGCGGCGGAACGAGTAGATCCAGTAGGCGGGGTCGCCGTTGCGGTCTTCGTAGCCGAAGACGGCCGCCAGCAGCCGCGAGCCGTAGCCGCGCTCGATGAACGTGTCCGCGGCGAAGTGCATGCTCGTAATGAGGTCCTCGGGATCGTCGTCCTCGAGGATCACCCAGTGGTAGCCGTGGTCGTCCTTCGAGACCGAGAACTCGGTGCCGGTCTCCTCCTGGCCGGCCTCGAGGATGGCGACGACCTCGTCGACGGTTTCGCTGAAGCTGTGCGAGTCGACGCCGGAGAAACAGAGGGCGCCGATATCGAGCGACTCGTACCCCAAGTCCGCTTCCATCGTCAGGTAGGCGGTGCTCATCCCGAACAGGTCGTCGGGGTCGGCGTCGCGCCGAGCGTCGGTTTCGGCGCGCAACCCGAGGGCGGCGCGGAGTCCGTCCAGCAGTCCCATACCCGGTCTAGGGACGGCGATCATTTAGTCTGTTAGTATCGCCGAAGCGACTGCTCGAGCGGCGCATCTCGGACCCTTTCTCGAGCCCGTCTTCGATCGGACCGAAAGCCAGAATTTCAGGTCAAACTGGGGGTAGCACGCCCGTTATAGTGCTCGAGCCCCTACGAGTGTTGAATAGCTCGTCGATCGATTCCGTCAGTTCACCCCTGATGCATCCATGAAAACAACAGCATCACCGAAAGCACCGCTTCCCGTTCCGACTCCCGACCACTTAGAGGAGCGCTCGCTGCGCGCCCGGATCGAACCGATGTCCGTGCTCGCGCTGGGCGACGGCCTTTACGAGGTCGAATCAGGCAGCGAGAGCACCTATCTCGTCGATCTCGGGGCGGGCCGCTGTACCTGTCCGGATCACGTCTTCCGCGACGCTCGCTGCAAGCACATCCGTCGCGTCGCGATCGAGATCACGGAGGGTCGCACCCCGCCGCCGGGTGAAATCGCCGTCGAGTGTCACGACTGCGGCGAGACGCTCTTCGTAGATGAGGACGCCACCGAACCGTGCTACTGCGACGACCACGAACTCCGGCCGGGCGATACGGCCCGCGACCGCGAAACGGGCGATCGACTCACCGTCGTCGACGTCTCCGACTACCGCGCCGACGCGGTCGAGATCGGGACGACCGGCGACACGGTCGCCGAGTACGCGACCAACGCAGACTACGAGCCCGACGTGCCCGTCGTCGGTGCGGTCTACCCCCACGCAAGCGTCAAACCCAACGGCGTCGTCCCCTCGTCGCTGAAGGTCTACGTCTTCCCGCGGACGCGCCTCGAGAAGGTCACCGCCGACTAAGCCCGCGACGCGTCCCCGGCCGCTCGGCCCGAACGAACGCTTTTCTCGCCGCCTGCCGTCCGTTCTCCTATGTCGACTCGAGACGGCGACGACGCGTCGGCCCGGAGCACGCGACTCGAGCGCTTCAAAGGCGCGTTCTGGGAACGCCACGCGAACCCGAAAAGCGGCTGGTCGCGGGTGCTGCTCGGCCTGTTCGTGCCGGTCGCGCTCTACCGACGGGACTGGCGCTTGCTCGGTGCGGTAGCGGCCGGCCTCGCGGTCAACCCGATCTTCTTCGCCAGACCGAATCCGGACACGGAGAGCTGGATGACCCGGGGCGTCCGGGCCGAACGGTGGTGGATCGACGGCGAGAACGGCACGGTCGGCCTCGACTGGCCGAACGTCCTCAACGCGGCGAACGTGCCGCTGTACGGCTACGCCCTGTACGCGGCGTACAAACGTCGCCCGATTCGTGCGGCCGTCACCTACGCCCTCTCGATGGCCTGCAAGTTCGCGTGGATCGAAGCGATCGCGCGGCGGTACGACCGCCGCGACGATGCGGTATAACGCCCTTCTTTCCCGCTATTCGAGCGCCTCGGCCGCCTCCTCGACGTCTATCACGCCCTGCTTGACGGCGTTGAGTACGCGAAGCACGTCCTCGTCCGGGCCGTCGTCCTCGTCGTCGCCGACCTCCTCGAGGGTGACCTTCTCGGACTCCCCGACGAACTCGGCGAAGTCGGTGCCGTCGGCGACGGCCGTCTCCTTCTTGACGCGGTAGTTGCCGCCGTCGGTGACGTAGAGGTCGCCGGGGTGGAAGAAGTACCAGTCCTCGCGGTCGAAGCGGACGCCGATGCGGGGTTTCGCGCCGAAATTTTGCGCGAAGTAGATCAGCGCTTCCACTTCTTCGCCGGTGAGGTAGATGGGGTCGCCGGAGCTCGATTTCGCCTCGATCGCGTAGAACTGCTCGCCGTCGCCGGCGAGCACGTCGGGGAGTTCGCGTTCGGTCGCCGAACCGCTCGCGGGGGCGCGCATCACCGCGAAGCCGGCCTCGTCGAGTTCGTTGACGAGTTCGCGTTCGCGACGGTCACCCTTCGCCTGGGACATACGGGCCTCTCTTCCGCGGGCGATAATAAAGGACCGGACGCCGTCGGATGGCGCGGTGAAAGTGGTCGCCGCCGTCACAGTCGACGACTATAGCGGCAACGCTGGAACGACCTCGAGCGCCGCAGCGGCCGCCTCGCCCGTCGGTGCCGCCTCCTCGAGCTCGTACTCGAGGGCGATGTAGAACAGGGCGAACTGGATGCCGTTGAACGTGGCGTGGGCGGCGATCGGGACGAGGAGGTTCTCGCTTTTCGCGTAGAGGTAGCCGAAGATGAGCGCGCCGCCGAAGACGGTCACGATCGGGACCGTGGTTGCCAGCAGCGAGTCGGAACTGACGGCGTAGGAGGCGAAGTGGATGAGCGCGAAGATCGCGCTGGCGATGACGATCGCCTGCGTCCGACTGAACGCATCGTAGAGGCGCTTCTGGACGATGTTCCGGAAGAGGAACTCCTCGGCCGGCGCGTTGAAGAAGAAGACGATGCCGATCATGATCAGGACCATCGTCTGATCGTCCTCGATGTACCGCATCACCTCGTTCTCCGCGGACGGCAGCGACAGGACGGTAACGACGATGTTGACGAGGATGTAGAACGCGATCATGCTGGCGATCCCCGCGCCGACGTACATCCAGCCCCGTTTCGAGGGCATGCGGAGGTCGACGTACGACCAGCCGCGGTCGGTAACGACCAGATAGATGGCCCCGGCCAGGAACATCCCGACGAAGTTCAGCGTCAGAAGCGCCGTGCGGCCGGCGATCGACGCCTCCGCCGGCCCCTCGATCAGCGCCGGATCGAGCAAGAATGCGGGCAGCGTCGTGACGTTCGGCGCGACGAGGACGCCGAAGATCGTCAGGCCGATGGCGACGAGCGTCGACCGCAGCGGCGCGTCGTCGCGACGGTCGCGAGCGGGTGTTTCCATGGATCCGGCTACGGCCGGGCGGTCCTTGGGTGTTCCTTTCCGGTCTCGAGGAGGCGAAACCCGCTTCGTGTTATGTCTCGTCGCCGAACGGCCGCGCCTCGGTCTCGAACAACTGCGAGAGGAGCCGCTGCTGAGCCAGCCGGAGGTGGCGGTTGACCGTCGGCTGGGTTACGTCCAGCAACGCGGCGACTTCTTCGCCGGTGCTCTCGCGGGGCCACTCGAAGAAGCCCGCGAAGTAGGCCGTCCGGAGCACCTCGAGCTGTCGCTCCGTGAGCGGCTCGAGTAGCGACGCGACCAGTTCCCGACGGGTATGGGTGTCGCGCTGGACGTGGCGCTGCGATCGGAGGTCGACGCTCGGATACCGATCGGCGAGCATCTCGACGAACTCGCGGACGTCGGTGCCGGGCGGCACGTCGGCCGTGACGACGGTGCGGTCGCCGTCGGCTTCGATCGAACGCGGGCTGGCCCCGTGGCGAACGAGGCGCGAGGCGAGCACGTCGCCGGCGGCGGTCGCTTCGACGAGCCAGCCGTCGTCCGTCTCGGTGATCACGCGGTAGTCGGTGACGGCGACGAGGTCCTCGAGGACGTCGCGGACGACGGACGCGGCGTCTTCCGTGTCACCGTTCTCGGCGGCGTCATCGTCGTCAATACCTGGCCTCTCGACCGTGAAGAACAACAGCGCCTCCTCCTCGGAACTGGTGCTTAGCCCCTCGTACGTGACCCCCGCGTCGGCGCCCTCGGCGATCCGGGACAGCACGTCGTCCGCGTCCGCGAACTCGAGCGTGAGTTCGACGACCGACTCGGCGTGGAGCGCCTCCCTGGTCTGGACCGCGTTGATCGCGTTCGCGATTCCCTCGCCGAGCTCTTCGAACACCGTCCGCTCGAGATCCGTGAACGCGTCGGGCTCGTCGGCGTAGACGGCCAGCACGCCGTAGCCGTACTCCTCGAACTCGAGCGGGACGGCGATAGCCGACTGCAGTCCTTCGTTGAGTGCGGTCGTTCGCCACGCCCCCTCCTGCAGGTCGTCGACGACGTTTTCGACAACCGTCGGCGTCTCGGTGCGGGCGGTTCGGACGGCCGGCTCCGTTCCCGACGACAACTCGAGCGAGACCGCGTCCAGGTACTCGGGGCTGGTCCCGGCCCAGCTTCTGGGCTCGAGCGTCGTCTCGCCGGGATCGGTGGCGCCGATCCACGCGAACGCGATGTCGTCGGCTTCGACCAGCCGTTCGGGGACGGTGCGTTCGATCTCGGCGCGGCTCTCGGCGCCGATCAGCGACCGGTCGATCCGTCGAATGAGGTCGGTGATCGCGATCTGGCGCCTGAGCCGCCGGTTTCGTGCCTCGAGTTCCGCGTCGCGCTCCCGCAGGCTCGCCTCGCTCTCGAGGCGGTCGAAGGCCGCTTCGACGGTCGCGACGAGCGTTTCGAACAGCCGTCTGGTTTCGTCGTCGATCGCCGCCGGCGGCGCCAGCAGGACGAACACGCCGTGCTCGCCCAGCGGCACGAGCAACCCGCTCGAGGCGTCGTCGCCGAACAGCGGCGTTCCGTCTGCGCTGCTGCCGGCGTCGACGACCGTCTGGGTGCCGGTCACGTAGGTGTTCCAGAGCAGGGAGTCGCCGCCGACGGCGACCGACGGCGCGCCGCCGGTTCGGTCGGCGAAGTGACCGGCCGACGCGACCGGTTCGAACCGGTTCGTTTCGGAATCGAGCAGGTAGACGCCGGCGCTGGCCGCGTCGAGCAACTCGGTCGCCGTCTCCGCGGCCAGTTCGGCGACCGCCGGTTCCGTCGTCGCGTTGAGCAGCCGCCGCGCGGTCTCCGTAAGTGACTCCAGGGTCCGCTCGCGCTCCTTCTGGGCGGTGATATCCTGTAGCGCCCCGCGGTAGGCGACGAGGTCGCCGTTCTCGTGGATCGGTTCGCCGATCGCTCGCACCCACTTGTTTTCGCCCGCGTCGGTTCGGATCCGCGCCTCGAGCTCGTACGCCGTCTCGGTCTCGAGCGCCCGCTCGAGTTCCTCGCGGACGAGCGGTCGGTCCTCGGGGTGGTAGCACGCGAGCGCCGTCTCGAAATCCGGGTCGACGTCGCGGGGCAAATCGTGGAGCCGGTACAGTTCGTCGGACCAGATCGCGAGTTGGGGTTCGTCGGTGACGTCGAGTTCCCAGCCGCCGATGTTGGCCATTCGCTGGACCCGCTCGAGCAGGTGCGTCATCCGCTCGAGTTCCCGTTCGTACTCGATACGCTCGGTGACGTCGTTGAGGATACCGATCATGCGCCGCCCGCCCATCTCGCTGACGAGCCGACCGCGGGCACCGATCCAGACCCAGTCGCCGTCCTCGTGTTGCATCCGGAACTCGATCCGGTACAGTTCGCGCTCCTCGACGGCCGTATCGAGCGCCCCCTCCACGCGATCGACGTCGTCGGGGTGGACGCGTCGCTTGAACGCCTCGTAGGTGCCGCCGAACTCCCCCGGCTCGAGCCCGACCAGCCGCTCGAGCGTCGCGCTCCACTCGATCTCGTCGGTGTCGACGTTCCACTCCCAGAGTCCGGTGTTGGTCCCCTCTAGCGCCAGTTCGAGTCGCCGCTTCGTCTCCCGGAGGTCCTGTTCGCGCCGCTTGCGCTCGGTGATGTCGCGGCAGATCCCCAGGAAGCGGTTTTCGGACTCCAGATCGAGTCGTATGAGGTGGACTTCGATCGGGAACGTCGATCCGTCGCGGCGGCGGAACCGCCCCTCGAACTTCCGGCGCTCGCCGACCGCCATCTCCTCGAGCACCGCGCGGACGCCGTCCGCGTCGAACAACTCGTCGTGTTCCCAGATTTTCGTTCCGAGCAGGTCGCCTTCGTCGTACCCCAGTTCGTCACTGAAGCGGCGGTTCGACTCGACGATCGTCCCCGCTGCATCGAGGACGTTGATGATGTCCGGGGAGTCCTCGAACAGCGCCTCGAGTCGCGCCGTCGTCGTCTCCAGTCGTCGCTCGCGCTCCTTGCGGTCGGTGATGTCCTCGAGAGCGCCCATGGTGCCGACGATCTCGCCCTCCGCGTTGTGGATCGGCGCGGCCGAGAAGCTCACGTCGATCACCGTCCCGTCCTTCCGGCGCCGTTTCGTCTCGAGTCCGGCGACCGTCTCGCCCTCGAGCACGCGCTCGAAGAGCGGCCGGTGATCGGTGCGGTCGTCGGGGACGATCGGCAGGGATCCGTCCCGGACTTCCGACTCGCTCCACCCGAAGATGCGCTCGGCCGCGGGGTTCCAGAGCGTCACGTTCTCCTCGCGGTCGAGCGCGATCAGCGCCGCCGGTGACGCCTCGATGATCGCGTTGAGCCGTTCGTTGGTTTCTCGAAGCTCTCGCTCGCGTTCCTTGCGCTCGGTAATCTCCTGGATCGAGCCGCGGACGCCGACGATTTCGGCCTCGGCCTCGGAGTCGGCCGGGGCGCCGTCGTCGTAGATCGGCTCGCCGATCGTCCGAACCCACTGTTGCTCGTCCGCCGCCGTTCGCATCCGCAACTCGAGTTCGTACGGCTCTCCCCGCTCGAGGGCTCGGTCGAGCGCCTCGCGGATCCGCGGCCGATCGTCCGGGTGGTAGTACGTGAGCGCGTCCTCGAGATCGATGTCGCGATCGCCGCCGTTCGGGTCGAATCCGTGGATACGGCCCGTCTCGTGGGTCCACTGGACCGCGGGCGACTCGCCGCGGGCGTCCAGTTCCCAGGCGCCGACGCTCGTCAGTCGCTGGGCCTGCTCGAGGAGTTGTGCGGTCCGCTCGAGGTCGCGCTCGTAGCGCTTGCGCTCGGAGATATCCCGGGCGATGCCGACCTCGATCGGGTTTCCGTCCGGGTCCTCGATCACGGACGCGACGAACTCGTGGGGAATGCGCTCGCCGTCTTTGGTCGTCAACGGCGCCTCGACGCGAGTTTTGCCCGTCTCGAAGGTCTCCGAGACTGACGCGTCGATCGTCGCCAATGCATCCTCGTCGAAGTACAGCCGTTCGTCCCCCGCCGCGATCTCGGCGTGAGAGTAGCCGGTCACGTCGGCGAGCGCGTCGTTCCAGCGCCGGAGCGTCCCGTCCGCGTCGACGACGTAAAAGATGTCGTCCAGCGCGTCGAGCAGGTCGTCGGTGAACGCGCGCTGGCGCTCGAGTTCGCGTTCGTAGGCCCGCCGGTCCAGTTCGTGGCTCACCCACCGCGTCATGAGATCGACGAACGTCCGCTCCGGCCCCGTAAACGGCTCAGTGTGCGGCTCACGATCGACGAAGCAGAGGGTGCCGTACGGGTCGCCGTCGACCTCGACCCGCCCGCCGAGGTAACAGCCGATGCCCAGCTCCGCGTAAGCCGGATCGTCCTCGTACCCCTCCGCTGGCGCGTTGTAGATCTCGAGGAGGTCGTCGGAATCGATCGTGTGCCGACAGTACATCGTCGACAGATCGCTCTCCTCGGCTTCCTGCACGAGGTCGCTCCCGCGGGCGAACTGCACCGTATACCGGTCGCGCTCGGGATCGATGCGGGAGACGAACCCCGCCTCGACGTCCAGGCGCTCGCAGCCGAGCTCGAGCACGCGTCGGATCTTCTCGTCGCCGCTCGCGGCCGAGTCCGACGTGATCCGGTACAGTTCCGTTCGGTAGCGTTCGCTCTCGGCGAGGTGCCGTTCGCGCCGTTCGACCGCGCTCGTTAGGTCGTCGACGGCCGCCGCGAGGCGCTCGACCTCGTCGTTTCGGTCGTGGGAGCCCCGATCCTGTGGTTCGGGTTCGGATGCGGATGCGGATTCGGATCCGGGGTCGGAGTCCGATTCGGACTCGGGCTCAGACTCCGGTTCCCCCTCGAGACCGAGTTCGGGCCCGGCCGGGACCTCCGTGACCGGATCGGTACCGCGGTCGGTGATGTCGAGTCGGTCGACGTACGCTTCGACCTCGTTCGCGAGTCGCTCGACGGTCGTTCGGTCCGATTCGTCTCGAGCGGCCAGTCCCAGGACGCCGGGCACGGGGAGCAGTTCGACCCCGGCGCCGTGGCCGGTGCCTGCGGCGACCAGTCCGAGTACGCCCGCGACGATGGCGATCACGCGGTAGATCTCCCGCCGCTCGAGATCGTCCGCGCGAGGCCGAGCCTCGGTCATGGGGGCAATACGTGGTGACCGGGAATTATACGTTCGCCCGTTCACGGAACCATACACGTCTCGAACTGACGGTCTCGATTTCGTGACCGAACGTCAGCGTCGAGCGACGGCCTGAACCGTCCGGTCTACCGGCCTTCTATACACGTAGTGTCTCGTCACCGCCCGAGGTAACGTGTATAACGGTCAGGGAGATGGCCGTCGCACGCCTCCGGACGACTATGCCCGAATCCACGCTCGACGTCACGCACGATTCGCCCAGTCTCCGGATCATCGACGCCCTCGCAGACGCAACCGACACCGATCCGCTCGAGCTCGGCCCGCTCTACGACGTCGTCGATCCCGAAGCGCTGGACCGGTTCCTCGAGGCCGATCCGACCGGCGAAGCCACCGTGGCGTTCGGCTACGACGGCCACAGCGTCGAAGTTCGAAGCGACGGCGCCATCGCCATCGACGGGACGATCTACGATGAGTGCGCGTAAGCGACGGCGCTCGACCGCCTGCGCCGCGAGCGATAAGCACGGTCGTAGCGAGACCCGATTCCATTTCTACCCCTGACAGCGAGACGCCGGATCCAAACCGACAGCCCATAGCCCATGCAAGAGTTCTCGACGGCCGCTCTCGGCCCCGATCTGCAGACGCGACACGCCGACATCACGGTCCTCGTCGCGACGCATCGCTCGTCGCTCGAGCGAGCAGCGGCCCGACTCGAAGCGGCGCTGTGCGACGTCTACGATAGCGACGCCGACGTCGACGTCGACCTCCGGACGCTCCCGTCGTTCTCCGCGCCGGAGTCGACGCCGACGCTGCTCGAGCGACTGGCCGACGCGGACTGTCTCGTCCTCGAGCAGGCCGCGTCCGAGTCGTCGGCCGCAGACGCAGACGTCGCCGCCGTTCTCGAGGCGGTCCGACGCCGATATCCGTCGCGTCCGGCGATCGTCGTCTCGGACGCGCCGCCGGACGACGGCTCGACGCCCGTCACCGATGCCGTCCGATCGTACCGGTTCATCGACCACGTTCGAACGGCGGACCTCGTCACGACCGATGCCGTCGCCGACGACCCACGGTGCGACCGCGCCTACGAGCGACTGGCCCGTCGCGTTCGCTCGGCCATCGCCCGCCGCCGACTCGACGGCCTGTCGACGCGGTTGCTCGCCGGGATTCAGCTCTCCCAGGACGCGATCGCCGTCGCCGGTCCCGACGGCCGACTCGAGGCCGCGAACTGCTGGTTCGCGGCGCAGTTCGGCTACGAACACGAGACGCTGTGCGGGCGCTCCTGGACGGACTTTTTCACCGCCGAGGCCGTCGCGCACCTCGAGGCGACCGCGATCCCGACCGCGGCCGACGGGTGGCGCTGGACCGGCACCTGCACCGGTCGCCGCCGGTCCGGCGAACCGATTCCGGTCCGGGTTCGGCTCGCCGGCCTCGAGGACGGCAGTCTCGTCTTCGTCGTCGAATCCGCTGTCGACGAGGACGATGGCGAGAGTGCTGACGGCGAGGAGTCCGTGCTCGACGGCGAACCCTAACGTCGTCAGAAGAGGCCGATCTGAACCGCGAGGACGGCCAGCAATCCGAGGCCAGCGAGTCCCGCCAGCCACGGCAGCCACCGCTCGCGCCGCGACCGGAGGCGCACCGTCCGTACCTTCTTGATTTGCTTGATCCCGCCCTCGGAGCGGCACGTGAAAATGATCGGCAGCGAGTACGACCCCGTCGGGGCGGCCGCTCGCGTGTTGATCTCGAGGATGTACGACGGTCCGCCGTCCTCGGTCCCGTCGAGGGGTTTGCGCTCGAGGGCGTACTCGCCCGAGTCCCCGCGGTCGAGGGTCGTCGCGTGGACGAACGGTTCCGACTCCGCCGCCTCGGCGGTCGCGCCGTCCGGGTTCGCGTCGCTCGCACCGCCATCGGTCGGGGCCGGCGCCAGTCCGCTCGCGCTCCGACGCACCGTTCCGGGATCCTCGAGATCGATCAGTTCGTCGCGCTCGCCGTCGTAAAACACGCTGAGTTCGGTTTCGTCGACTCGCTCGAGTCCGGAGACGAAGATCCCCAGTTCGATCCGGTCGCCCGGCGAGAGCCGCGGGCGTTTGAGAAATACATCGAAGTCGTTCTCCGCGACCCGTCCCGCCCCCGCCACGGAGACGCCGACCTCGAGGTGGCCGTCGGCGTCGATCGACGACCGCTCGAGCAGCGGCGAGATCGGATACTCTCCCTTCGACTCCTCGCCGTCGGCCGGTTTCCCCCTCGATCCCATCGATTGCCTGTACTATCTCGGAGGCTCGGTTTGAGCGCTTCGGCCGATTCGGCCGGTGCAGGTCCAAGGGGCAGCCGACGGACTCGGAACGACGAGCGGCCTTACGTCCCGTGATCCCAGCTATCCATGTAGTCGCGCTGGGTGTCGGTCAGCGAGTCGAACTCGACGCCCTCGGCCTCGAGTTTGATCTCCGCGATTTCCTTGTCGAGTTCGTCCGGCACGTCGTGGACGCCGGGGCCGTACTCGTCGCCGTTCTCGAGCATCTCGCGGACGCAGACGGCCTGCACGCCGAAGCTCTGGTCCATGACCTCGACCGGGTGGCCCAGCGAGATCGGGGCGGCGAGGTTCACGAGCCGACCCTCGGCGATGACGTTCAGCCGCCGGCCGTCGGCCATCTCGTAGGCCTCGACGCCGTCGCGGGCCTCGTAGCGGTCGACCGCGAGGTCGTCGAGCGCGTCCAGGTCGATCTCGATGTCGAAGTGGCCCGCGTTGGCCAGCAGGACGCCGTCTTTCATCTTCTCGAAGTGTTCCTCGACGACGACGTCGCGGTTGCCGGTCGTCGTCAGGAAGACGTCGCCGACCTCGGCGGCCTCGTCCATCGGCATCACGTCGTACCCCTCCATGTGGGCCTCGAGGGCGCGGCGGGGCTCGACTTCGGTGACGATGACGTTCGCGTTCTGGCCGGCGGCCTTCTTCGCGACGCCCTTGCCGCAGTAGCCGTAGCCGGCGACGACGACGTTCTTGCCGGCCCACGAGAGGTTCGTGGTCATCGCAATAGAGGCGAGGGAAGACTCGCCGGTCCCGTGGACGTTGTCGAACAGCCGCTTCATCGGCGTGTCGTTGACCGCGAAGACGGGGTACTCGAGCGCCCCGTCGTCGTCCATCGCACGAAGGCGGTGGACGCCAGTGGTCGTCTCCTCGCAGCCGCCGATAATGCCGTCGATCAGTTCGGGGTAGTCCTCGTGGATCGCGGCGACGAGGTCCATCCCGTCGTCGACGGTGATCGTCGGCTCGTGGGCGATGACGGCCTCGATCGCGGCGTAGTACTCCTCGTCGTCGACGCCGCGTTTGGCGTAGCTGGTGATGTTCTCGTGGGTGTCAAGCGCCGCCGAGACGTCGTCGTGGGTCGAGAGCGGGTTGCAGCCCGTCACTGCCACTTCGGCCCCGCCCTCCGCGAGCGTCTCGACCAGCATCGCCGTCTTCGCCTCGACGTGCATCGCCATCGCGATGCGCTCGCCCGCGAAGGGCTGCTCGGCGACGAACTCCTCGCGAACGGACTCGAGGATGGGCATGTGCTGGGCGGCCCAGTCCATCTTGCGACGGCCCTCCTCCCGGGCCGACTCGAGGTCCTCGAGTTGCTCGCTGATCGGCGGATACTCGGATTCGATATCGAGTTCGGTCATGGGTCGACTGAGTGGGACCGGGGCCAAAACGCTACCGAACCGGGCCGACGACCGATGGCGTAGTACTCGAGGGGCGCTCGAGAGTGCAAAACGAGAATTGACCGGCGAACGGCGAGAAAAACGAAAAACGAAGCTGAACTGGTGGGTGTCGATAGGGGTGGGGGTGTGCGGGTCCGGACCCGCGTTTGGGGTGTCGATCGAAGCGGTCGTCAGCGCACGGTGGCCCCTGTTCCCGGTGGCCGCTCGTGCGCGTCGCCGCGCTCGATACCGGCGACGGAACGTGCCTCTGACAGCGTGCGGATCGATCGATTTTCGTCGACCGGTATCGAGTTCATCGTTGCGTTCGGTTCAGTTCCTCAGTTCGGGCCGGCGTTGTCCGGCGGTCCGCCACCATTGCCGGCATTTCCGTTGCCGTTACCGTTGTTCCCGTCGTCATCATCGTCCGACTCGTCGCTGTCGTCCTCGTCTTCGTCGTCCGATTCATCGTCATCGTCGTCCGACGGGCCAGCGTGGTCCGGCGGCCCCTGCTTCTTGTCGTCATCGCCGTCCGACTGCCCGGCGTGTTCCGGCGGCCCCTGCTTGTCGTCATCGTCGTCGTCACCCGGCGGGCCCGCGTGGTCCGGCGGCCCAGCGTGATCGGGGGCGTTACCGGGGTTGTTCTCGACGACGAAGTCCGCCACGGCGAGGCCGAGCGGCCCGTCGGTCTCGTTGCGCTGTTGCTCGACGAACTGCGAGACCAGCGCACCGAAGTTGTCGACCTCGAGTTCGCTCAGCGGCTCGAGGGTGGCCGTCGTCTCGGCGGTGCTGCCGTTGACCGTTGCGGTGATCGCCACGTCGACGCTCTCGTTGTCGGTCGGCGCATCGAGGGTGACAGTACCGTCCTCGTCGGTGGTGTACGTACCCGTGTCCGCGTACGAGGCCTCTTCGCCGTCGGCGAGGGTCACGTCGACGGTCGCGCCCGCGACGGGTTCGTTATCCGCGTTCGCGTCCGTGACCGTCACGGTCGCGTCGGTATCCTGTGCGACGTTGATCGCAGGATCAACGCTCTCGTTCGCTGCAGCGACTGTTGCGATGCCGCCGCCCGCGAAAAGAACGGACAGCAGCAACGCTGCCGCCAGCATCACTGCGAGTGGTTTTGCGTTCCTCATCCGCTCGAGACATACAGGATTACTTGAATAAACCCCGACGGCAGTTCTGACGGATTCGTCGATTCCAAAACGGCCTCAGAAAAAGTTAGACAGTTTATAGGGGCGTCTGAACGTTCAGTTCCGGTTCCTGGATCTGCGATTATTACGGATCATTTCGCCTCACTCTTCGCCGCTGGCCCGGGCCGACAGCGCTTCGGCCGCCTCCTGGGCCCGTTCGCGAACCGCCACCTCGTCGAGGGTTAGCACCTCGCGGTCGCGCATGAGCACTCGGCCGTCGCAGACCGTGTGGCGGACGTCGGCCGCCGCCGCGGCGTAGGCGAGGTGGCTCACCAGATCGTGGCGCGGCGTCAGGTGGGCCGTCTCGAGGTCGATCACCGCGAGGTCGGCGGGCGCACCTTCCTCGAGGCGACCGCTCTCGAGGCCGATCGCGTCCGCGCTGCCTCGGGTCAGCATCTCCGTCACCGCTTCCGCCGGCACCGCCGAGGCGTCGTCGGCGGCGAGTTTACCGAGCATGGCCGCGTCGCGGGCCTCGTCGAGCATGGAGAGGTCGTTGTTCGAGGCTGCCCCGTCCGTGCCGAGTCCGACGGTGACGCCGGCGTCGCGCATGCGCTGGACCGGCGCCATCCCGCTGGCGAGTTTCATGTTCGAGGCGGGGCAGTGGATCACACCTGCGCCCGCTTCCGCGAGCAGTTCGATCTCGCTGTCGTCGACGTGGACGCCGTGGGCGAGGAAGTCCTCGGGCTCGAGCATCCCGCGCTCGGCGGCGTAGGCCAGCGGGCGGACGCCCTCCTCCTCGACGATCGGCGCGACCTCGTCAGCGGTCTCGTTGGCGTGGTAGTGAATCGGGACGCCGGCCTCGCGGGCCTTCGGGACGAACTCCTCTAAGTACTCCGTCCCAACGGTCGTCAGCGAGTGGGGCATGAAGGCGGTCGAGATCCGGCCGTCCGCGGTGCCGTCGTACTCGCGGGCGACCTCGAGGCTCGTCTCGGCGTCCGCGCGGGCGCCCTCGTCGTCCTTGGCGACGGTGACGATGCCGTGACCGAGGCGGGCCCGCAGCCCCGCCTGCTCGACCGCGGCGGCGATCTCGGGGACGTGGAAGTACATGTCTGCGAAGGCCGTCGTCCCGGACTTGATCATCTCGAGGAGGCCGAGTTCGGCGCCGATCCGGACGTCCTCGGCGGTCAGTTCGCCCTCCGCGGGCCAGATGTCCTCCTGGAGCCACGCGTCCAGCGGTTTGTCGTCGGCGTAGCCCCGAAGCAGCGTCATCGCGACGTGGCAGTGGCCGTTGACGAAGCCGGGGGTCACCAGCGCACCCTCGGCGTCGAGGGTCTCGTCGCCCTCACCCGCGAGGTCGGATCCGATCTCGAGGATTTCGCCGGTGTCCTGGTCGACCAGTACGTCCGCACGCGTCACCGTCGCGTCGGGTCGGAGCACCCGGCCGCCGGTGATCGAAAGCGTCGTCATGGACCGTGGTTTCGCCCCGCCGGGCCTTATACTGTCGATCCCGGTTCGAGCGGCGCGAGCGACTCGAGCGATGGACGCGGCACCCACCACCGTTTCAACTGGAACCCCCTTCGAGCGTTTTTGGAGCCGGCAAACCGTCGGCGGATTTATCTTCTATTTTGGATAACAGGAGGGCATGAACGGACCCGAGGACGGTGCGGCCGGTGATGGCGCCGGCCGCAGTCCAGACGGCAACGAAGCCGGGGGAACGGATGGGGATGGGGATGGGGACGGAGACGGCGGCTTCGAGTTCGGCCCCGACCGCCAGACCGTTCCCGACGAGCGGGGCGGTACCGGTTCGAACCGAACGACGGCAGACGAGGACGGGGGGATCGCCGTCGATCTCGCCGACGATCGGACGGCCGAACCGTCGGGGACGGATCCCGGTGCCGAACCGACCGCCTCGAGCGCCGGCGCCGGTCCCGATCCGGCCACTATCCGCACCTGGTCGACGCTCCTACTCGCGCTCGCGATCGCGGCGTTCGGGACGGCAGTCGTCATCGTCGCGACTACCGACGATCCGACTCCCGCCGCCGGCGCGGGGGCCCTCGGGGTCGTGTTCGGTGCGGTCGGCGCCACCGCCCGGTCGGGACGGACGCGGCTCGTCGCTACGTTGGCGGCTGGCTGGGACGAATACCGCCGTTCCGTCTGGTTCGCGACCGGGTTGTTCGCGATCGGGACCATCGGCGGCATCGCCCTCCTGCTGGCCGGCTACGACCTGCTCGAGATGGTCGCCGAACTCTTCGAGGAGATGCTCCCCGAACTCGAGGACGAGGCGGGTTCGATCGAACTGACCGCTACGTTCTTCATTCTGAACAACTCGCGTGCGTTCCTGATGGCGATCGCCGGCGCGCTGACGCTCGGCCTACTCACGGCGTTCGTGATGGTCTTCAACGGGATCATCATCGGCAACATGGGCGCCTCGATCGGGCAGAGCGTCGGCATCGATTACATCCTCGTCGGGCTGGCGCCCCACGGGATCTTCGAACTCCCCGCGCTGTTTATCGCCGCCGGCGTCGGGTTCCGGATCATCTACCGCTTCGGCGAGCGGGTCTTGGGCTCCCGCGACGCCTTCTTCACGAAGCCGTACCTCGCCCGCACCGCCGCACTGATCGCCTTCGGCTGGCTGCTGCTGGTGCTGGCGGCGTTCGTCGAAGCCTACGTGACGACGGTGCTGCTCGAGTCCCTGTTCGCCGACCGACTCGCGGGAATGGGTGGGACGGCTATCCCGTAATTTTCACCCGTATGGAGAAGACGATCGAAATATCGGGTAAATCGATCGCGTACCTCCTCTACGCGGTCACGCTGGGTATGTTCGTACTGTTCCTCTTTACGATGGTAGGGACCGACCGTCCCTCCGCGGTCCCGTTAGGCGTCTTTTTTGCGTCCGTGCTACTCGCGATGGTCGTCGGCCTGTGGCGATGGAAGACCGGGAGGGAAGGAGACCACCTCGGTACGGCCGGCGACCTCGTGTACGATCCGCTCGCTCCCGGGCAAATGGCGAAAGAAAGATGGCTGCAGTCGATTCGCCGCCTTCCCGGTGCGGACCTCGACGGCGACGAAGAGGACGAGAACGACGGCGAAGACGAGTCGGAGTGATCGCTCGGCGGTCCGTTCCGAGCGCTCAGCGATATAATCGACGAACGGCGATCGCGTCTCGAGTGCACGCCTGCGTGGCCGCTGCCGAACTGTTCGATACGATCGTTACCGACCCCACTTCTCTGCTCCGAGCCTACGGCCGATCCCGCTCGAGAAAACTCGGCTGTCGGACGCGCTCGGTGCTGTCGTCCGGCAGCGTATCGATCCGATAGCCCTGTAGGGAGGTCGGGAGGCCGCTCTGATCGCCGTCTTCCCCGTCGGCCTCGTCTGATTCGGGATCCGCGTGCGGAGCGACCAGCGGCGTGACATCGGTGAGTTCGTCGGCCAGTCGCTTGCGGAGCTGTTGACCGTCGTCGACCTCCGGCTCGAGTTGTCGGACCCGCTGGCGACCCTTTCGGTAGGCTAGGTCGACGAAGCGGCGATCGTAGGCCGTTTCGACCGCGTCGGCGAGTCGCTCGCGCTCGTCCGGATGGGCTTCGCCCAGACACTCGGCGACGCCGAGCGCGAAGGCGCGGCGCAGCGCCTCGTCACGGTTCTCGAGCGTGTCCCAGTCGGTGCCGAATGTGCGTTCGTACATCGTCGTTAGCTCTGGACCTTCTGATCCGGGTGGACGCGCAGGCCGCGGTCGGTGAACTCGAGGGGGCGGATGTCGCAGTCGATCTCGGTCCCGCGCATCTTGATGAGCTGGAGCCCGCGGGTCATCCCGCCCGACTCGAGGTAGTTGTGCATGAACAGGACGCCGTGGGCGAGGTAGTGGCCGTCCGAGTAGGAGGTCGGATCGGTCATCTCGGAGACGACCAGCACCGTCGCGTTGGCGCGTTTAAGCTTCGTCAGGAAGGTGATCAGCTGGTCGACCTCGTCGGAGAAGTAGTACTCGAGCAACATCGTCGAGTCGATGACGACGCGTTCGACGCCGTTGGATTCGATGTAGGAGACGAGCTTGTTCGTGAGGTTCTCCACGTTGTCGGGGCCCTCGCTGCCGCCGCGGGAGGACGACGAGAAGAACCGTTTCGTCTCGCTCGCGAAGACGTCCATGAACTTCATCTGGCCCGCGTTGACGGCCTGGTCGAAGCCGAACTGGAACGACGACATGTCCGCGACGAGTTCCTGCTCGGACTCGTGCATGCTCACGTAGAGCCCCGTTTCGCCGTTGAACGCGCCCTTGGTGAGAAACTGGGCGCAGAAGGTCGTTTTGCCGCTCCCCGGCGGGCCGCTCACGATGTAGAGCCGGTCCCGCAACAGCCCGCCGTCGACTAACTCGTCGAACCCCGGGACTCCCGTGGAGAGTCGCATCGTTAAATCCAGGGTAGTCACCGAATAAATAGATTCCGCAGTGGTGTAATATCGATAACTAGTGTTATCGTACGCGAGCATCAGTTTGCCTGTCAGGTCGGCGCGTTCGAGACGCGGAATCTTCCGGCCCTCGTAGCGACGACCCGCTTCATCGCTTCTCGCGTCCTTCCCGTCGGCGAGCGGCAACTCGTGTCGCTCTCGGCAGGACGTCGCCAGTCGGTGAATTACGGGGCTGTGGCGCCTACTTAACTATACGACGGCCCGACGCCCCGCTCGAGGCCACGGTCGATCCGAACCAACGACCAGCACGAACGACCCATGACCGATCACTCACCCGACGACGCCGACCGCTCGGCCGGATCGGCCCGCGCTCGAGGCGCACAGCACGACGACCGGACGCCGACCGATAGCTACTGCTCGTGTTGTCGGGTCTGTAACTGCTACCGCGACGCGCCGGCACCGGACGAACGCGGAGCCCGCGACGAGCATCACGACGGCGGTGGCGGCGACCGCGACCACGAGGCCGGTCACAAGCACGACCACGACCACGACCACGACCACGACGGCGGCGCCCACGTCGACCACGCCGGCCACGAGGCGATGTTCAAGCGCCGCTTCTTCGTTTGCTTCGCGCTCGCGCTCCCGGTGCTGTACTTCAGCCCGATGTTCCAGGAGTGGTTCGGCTATACGGCGGTGACGTTCCCCGGCAGCGAGTACGTCGGCCCCGTGCTCGGCGTCGCCGTCTTCGCCTACGGCGGGATCCCGTTCCTCCGGATGGGCGCCATCGAGGCCCGCAACCGCGAGCCCGGGATGATGTTGCTGATCTCGTTGGCGATCACCGTCGCCTTCGGCTACAGCCTCGCGGCCGTCGCCTTCGGTCTCGGCGAGCCGTTCTTCTGGGAACTCGTGACGCTGATCGTCATCTTCCTGCTGGGCCACTGGATCGAGATGCGGTCGGTCCGCCGGGCGTCGGGCGCGCTCGACGAACTCGCCGCACTGATGCCCGACACCGCCGAGCGGATCACCGACCCCGAAACGGGCGAGATCGAGGAGGTGGCCGTCGACGACCTCGAGGAAGGCGACCTCGTGCTCGTCCGCCCCGGTGCCAACGTCCCTGCGGATGGCGTCGTCGAGTCCGGCGAGTCCAACGTCAACGAGTCGATGGTGACCGGCGAGTCGAAACCGGTCGCCAAGGAACCGGACGACGAGGTCATCGGCGGGACGACCAACCGGGACGGCAGCCTTCGAGTTCGCGTCGCCGCGACCGGCGAGGAAACGGCGCTGGCGGGGATCGTGCGACTCGTCGAGGAGGCTCAGCAGAGCCGCTCGCGGACGCAGGTGCTGGCCGACCGGGCCGCGGGCTGGCTGTTCTACGCCGCGCTGGGCGCCGCGGCGGTGACGGCCGTCGCCTGGTCGCTCGCGATCGGCTTCGGCCTGCCGGTCGTCGAGCGCGTCGTCACCGTCCTCGTCAGCGCCTGCCCGCACGCGCTCGGGTTGGCGGTCCCGCTGGTCGTCGCGATCAACACCTCGACGGCCGCGCGCAACGGGATGCTCGTCCGCGACCGGATCGCGATGGAGCAGGCGCGGAACCTCGATACGATCGTCTTCGACAAGACCGGGACGCTCACCGAGGGCGAGCAGGGCGTCGTCGACGTGGCGACGACCGACGGCTGGACCGCGGAGGACGCGCTGGCGCTCGCGGCCGCCGTCGAGCGCGACTCCGAGCACATGATCGCCCAGGCGATCCGCGAGGAGGCCGCCGAACGCGACCTCTCTGTGCCCGCCGTCAACGGGTTCGAGGCCCTCGAGGGTCGGGGCGTCCGGGCGACGGTCGAACCCGAGGCGGTGCCGGCCGTCGCGTCCGGCGGGGACGGCTCGAGCGAGCGCGAGCCTGCGAACGGCGCCACCGCAAGCGACGGCCACACCGTCGCCGTCGGCGGCCCGAACCTCCTCCGGCACCTCGAGGTCGAACCCGGCCCCGGCCTCGAGCGATTCGCCGACGAAGCGGGATCGCGCGGCGAGGGCGTCGTCTACGTGCTCCGCGACGAGCGGGTCGTCGGCGCCGTCGCGCTGGCGGACGTGATCCGCGAGGCGAGCTACGAGGCGATCGAGGCGCTCCACGAGATGGGTGTCGCGGTCGCGATGCTGACCGGCGACGACGCCGACGTCGCCCACAGCGTCGCCGACGATCTCGGCATCGACACCGTCTTCGCGGAGGTGCTGCCCGAGGACAAGGACGAGAAGATACAGGAGCTACAGGAGCGGGGCCACCTCGTCGCGATGGTCGGCGACGGAGTCAACGACGCGCCCGCGCTCACGCGCGCCGACGTGGGGATTGCCATCGGTTCCGGGACGGACGTCGCCGTCGAGTCAGCCGGTGTCGTGCTCGTGGAGAACGATCCGCGCGACGTCGCCCGGCTCGTTCGACTGAGCAGAAAGAGCTACCGGAAGATGCAGGAGAACATCGCCTGGGCGGCCGGCTACAACGTGTTCGCGCTGCCGCTGGCCGCCGGCATCCTGGCGCCGGTCGGAATCGTGCTCTCGCCCGCGGTCGGCGCGATCCTCATGTCCGCGAGCACGGTGATCGTCGCGATCAACGCGCAGTTGCTGCGGCGGGTCGATCTCTCGGTGTGACGCCGATTCGCCGGGATGAAAAGACAATTCCCGACCGACCCCGAAAGGAGAGCAAATGCGAATCGCCGTTCCCAACAAGGGCCGCCTGCACGAGCCGACGATCGACCTCTTAGAGCGGGCGGGGCTCCACCTCGAGAACGGTGCCGACCGGAAACTCTACGCCGACACCGTCGACCCCGACGTCTCCGTTCTGTTCGCCCGCGCGGCGGACATTCCGGAGTACGTCGCCGACGGCGCGGCCGACCTCGGCATCACGGGCTACGATCAGGTCTGCGAGGCCCGCGTCGACAACGTCTCCGAACTACTGGATCTGGAGTTCGGCCGCTGCCGACTCGTCCTCGCCGCGCCCGAGGACGGCGACATCGAGTCCGTCGCGGACCTCGAGGGCGGCACCGTCGCCACCGAGTTCCCGAACATCACCGCGGATTTCTTCGCCGACGCCGGCGTCGACCCCGACATCGTCGAGGTCTCGGGCGCGACGGAACTGACTCCACACGTCGAGATGGCCGACGCCATCGTCGACATCACGAGCACCGGGACGACGCTGAAGATGAACCGACTGGCCGTCATCGAAGAGGTGCTCGCGAGTTCCGTCCGGCTGTTCGGGCGCGAGGACGTCCTCGAGGACCCGAAGGTCGAGGAGGTTCGGACCGCGCTGGCGTCGGTCAAGCAGGCCGAGGGGAAGCGCTACCTGATGATGAACGTCCCCGAAGGGAAAATCGAGGCCGTCCGCGACGTGATTCCGGGAATGGGCGGCCCGACGGTGATGGACATCGCCGACGAGAACGGCGAGGACGGCAAGGTTGCGGTCCACGCGGTCGTCGACGAGCGCGACGTCTTCGAGACGATCACCGAGGTGAAGAAGGCGGGCGCCGGCGATATTCTGGTGACCGAAATCGAGCGGCTGATCGAGTAAGCACGGCGGCCGGCGCCGGCGCGACGAGCGGCACGGACGCCGGTCGGGGCCGTCTCGATGGTTTTCGCGGTCGGTCGTCGCGGTCGATCTCGATTTCCCGGGCCTCACGATCGGTCGCGACCGCAGTTACGCGGGCTCGACCGGTGCGGTCCCGTCGACCGGGTCGTCCTCGAGGTCGGACTCGATCGCGGGGAGATCTCTCCCGCGCGAGACGACGCCCCGCTCCCGATCGTAGGCGACGAGTCCGCACGACTCGAGCAGCGGCAGGTGGGTCCGGCACAGCGAGACGTAGATGCGCTGGCGCAGTTCCAGCAGCGTCGTGACGACCGTCGGGTCGTCCTCGGCGTCGGCGAGAACGCCCGCGAGCGTCCGCACGGAGAGCCGCTCGTCTTCGTCGGCGTCGAGCAGTCGCCGGAGTACCGCTCGCCGCCGGTCGCTCTCGAGTGCCCGACGGCGCTGGACGGACGTGGGCGGCCGGGCGTTACCGAGGACCGCTCCGCGAGGAACGGTGGTGTTCGATCCCGCCTGGCGTCGATCCGAGTGAGTCGTCATGGACAGGCGTTCGTTACTGCGACCGACCGATAAACGCGAACGCTCGTTTCGACGGTCCCCGCCGCTTTCGATCAGTCTCGGCGAATTCAACGCCGTGAACGGTCGCGAACCGTGGCTCGAATCCCGCTGAATTCGATCCGAACCGTTCGGTAGGCCACCGAGCGGTCCGGGGCCGCTCACCGAAACCACTATACGATCTTGTGGAATGCTATCCATTAGCACGAAATGGTTCATTGCCCGGAGCGAGCGCTGCTGTCCGTACTCGACGAACGGGGGCCGACGAGAGTGACGGCGCTCGCGACCGAACTCGAGACCCATCCGATCACGATCACCCAGTACTGCGACGACCTCCAGTCCGACGGCTACGTCTACCGCGTATCGGCCGACGTCTACGCCATCACCGAAGCCGGACGCGAACGGCTGGCATCGCTCGCGGAGTGACGCGAGGCGGAAACTGACTCGAGCCGACACGGATCGATACGGATCGAACCGACCCGGATCGAACTGAACCGGATCGAACTGAACCGGACCGAACCGTGAACGATCGACCGAATCCGGATCCACCGTCGACCGCCCTGCGACCGTCCGAGAGTCGCGTTCAGTCCTCGATCGGCGGCCAGTGCCACGCGTCGGCCTTCACGACGCCCAGCAGTTTCCGGCGGCGCTCGGTGTGGTCCTCGAGCGCGTCGGCGAACGCCTCCTCCGAGACGGTCGGAATCCCGTCCTCGCGAAGTCGTTCGAGATCCGGCTCGGGCGGCACCTCGCCGGCGGGGTCGATGAAGGCGGTATCGAGCGTGTCGAGGTAGCTCTGGACGCTCGAGCGGGCGTCCTCGACGAGCGTCTGATTCGGCCCTTCGTCGTCGGGCATGCCGTACTCGTAGATCGTCAGCGCCTCGTCGAAGATGGGGACGGCCATCGCCGACGCTCGCTTCCCGCGCTCGCTGTGGTAGTAGTGGAGGATGGGGTAGGACTTGTGCTGGTCCGCGAGCAGGGACAGATCCGACGAGAGCGACTCGAGGGGCAACTCGAGGCCGCGGAACCGCTCGTCTTCGCCGGCCCAGCTCGTCCGGACGAACGCCTCGCTGCGCTCGCCGAGGCCGGTGACGTCGCTGGCGAACGAGCGCTTTTCCGACACCGCGCCGATCACCGCGATGATGTAGGAGATCCCGAGGGTAACGTAGGCCATCCCCGTCGCCGTCGTGAACGAACTGGCGATCTCCCAGACGTCCCCGGTCGGCGTGTAGTCGCCGTTGCCGTCGGTGAACATCGTGTACGCGACGTAGTAGAACCGGCCCGGCCAGTCGGCCGGCGCGCCGGTTCGCGTACTGATGAGCGCGATCGGGCTGCTGGCGAACACGAGCGTCCAGCCGAGCCAGAGCAGCCCGATCCACATCACGAGCGTCAGCACGAGGATGAGCGGCCCGGCGATGCTGAGTACCCGCGAGTGGTCGTTACTGACGCGGCGCAGGCCGTGCCAGACGACCGTCGTCAGCCGGCCCGAGAGCGGCCCGGAGCCGCCGTCGACCCAGAGCGTCGTCCAGATGATGTCCACGGTCGTCGCAACGAGCAGTACGAGTCCCGCAATGAGGAACAGCGGTTGCATTTCCCTTCCGTCACCGTACACCGGCCAGGCCCGTCAACGGTCGGCCGGCGAGACGCCGGATTGTTTCGAATCGATGGCGGTCGGCCACCCAATCGAGTCGGACGGCAGTGCCGAGACGACGGACTCGAGACGCGGCGAGTGGCAGCGGCTGGAGAAGGGCTCGAGTTACGACCGACGAGCGGTGATCGCGGTAGTCGGCGATCGATACTCGCGATCGATAGGCGGTGGTCAGTGATCGGTGATCGGTGATCGGGACCGAGACCGACGATCGATTGCCAAAGCCCGTTTCGGCGGCGTCGACACTCAGAGGTCGCGAACGAACGCCGTCGGAGGCGTTACTCGAGCAGGCCGAGGTCCTCGAGTCGGGAGACGATCTTGTCGACGGCGTGTTCGGCGTCTTCGGGCTTCTTGCCGCCGGTGATGACGAGCTTGCCCGAACCGAACAGCAGGGCGACGACCTCGGGGTCGTCGAGGCGGTAGACCAGTCCCGGGAACTGCTCGGGCTCGTACTCGATGTTCTCGAGTCCGAGGCCGATCGCGATCGCGTTCAGGTTGAGGTTGCGGCCGAGGTCGGCCGAGGTAACGATGTTCTGGACGACGATCTCGGGGTCCTCGTTGACCTGAATCTGGAGTTCACGGAGCTTGTCGAAGACGATACGCAGGCTCTCGTGAACGTCGTCGGTGCTCTTCGCGCCGGTACAGACGATCTTCCCCGACCGGAAGATCAGTGCGGCGGATTTGGGGTTTTGCGTTCGGTAGACCAGCCCGGGGAACTGCTCGGGGTCGTAGTCGGCCCCCTCGAGGTCCATCGCGACGCTCTGGAGGTCGAGTTCCTGGCCGATACCGGTCGACGCCACCACGTTTTCGATGTTGATGGTGTCCTTCGGATCCGTCATTAGTCGCTTAAAAAGACGTATTTAAGGTTTATAAAGGTTGGTGCCGCCGCATGATATATCCGGTTCGTTCGACGGTCACGGAACCGAATACGTTCCGCAGTCGGGCGTTCGCACCCTTCTGTCGGCACCGGGACGAACCGACGGTTCGCGGAAAGCGGTAGGCTCATACTCGCGCCGCGGCGATAGCCGTCCGTGTATCTGCTCGAGCTCGGCGGCGAGGACGACGCGTTCGCGGCTTGCGAGGCGAAAAGCGCCGCGACCGACGTCCGGCGGATTGCGCCCGGCCTGGCCGTCGCGCGCGGCATCGTCCCCGAGCGCGTCCGCGGCCTCGCGTACACTCACCGCGCGAGCGAGCTTCTCGGCCGAACCGACGCGGATCTCGAGAGCGCGCAGGCATTGCTCGAGGCTGCGTCGATCGATCGGGATCGCGACGCGACGGTCGCAGTCCGAGCGACCGACGTCCACGGCGCGACCGGCATTAGCACCGAGCGGGCCGAACGGGAACTCGGCCAGGTGCTGGTCGATCGAGGCTTTTCGGTCGATCTCGAGGATCCCGACCACCTCCTGCGGGTCGCCTTTTCGGACGGGCGGCTCGAGGAACCGATGAACGCCGCGGGCGAACCCGCCGCACGCGACGAAGCCGACGCTCGAGGCGGCGACCGCGCCGCGGTCTGTGCGCTGGGCTGGCTCGAGGCCGAGAGCGTCCGCGACTTCGGCACTCGCGCGCCGACGGACAAACCCTTCTTCCAGCCCGGCAGCATGGACCCGCTGCTGGCCCGCGCGGTCGCGAACGTCGCGGGCGCGCGCCCCGGGCGCACGATACTGGACCCCATGTGCGGCACCGGCGGCGTCCTCGTCGAGGCCGGCCTCGTCGGCGCGGACGTGATCGGCACCGACGCCCAGTGGAAGATGGCCAACGGGGCGCGGACGAATCTCGAGCACTTCCTCGATACGGACGCCCCGTCGCCAACGGGCGTCGACCGCGGTGCGTGGCACGTCGGCCGCGGTGACGCCACCCGCCTGCCGCTCGCCGACGACGCGGTCGACGGCGTCGTCTTCGACGCGCCCTACGGCCGCCAGTCGAAGATCGACACCCACCGCCTCGAGGACTTAGTCGCCGGCGCGCTCGCCGAGGCCCGCCGCGTCGGCTCCCGGGCCGTCGTCGTCGCCGATCGGTCGTGGCGGACCGAGGCTCGGGCCGCTGGCTGGGAACTCGTCGCGTCGTTCGAACGGCGCGTCCACCGGTCGCTGACGCGGTACGTGCTGGTGCTCGAGTAACGTATTAGCTGTTGAGGCAGTCAGTAATCGGCCTCGAGCGCGCGCTCTCGAAGCCGCGCACCTTCGTCACTCTCGACCGTCAGGTCCGGGACGGGAACGGGTTTGCCGTCCGCGTCGATCGCGACGAACGTGAACGACGATTCGGTCGTTTTCTCCGTCTCGCCGCTTCGGGGTTCCTCGCGCCAGGCCCGCAGCGCCACGTGAACGCTGGTCCGGCCCTCGTCGTAGACGTAGGCCTCCACGAGCGCCGTGTCGCCGATCCGGATCGGCCGCTCGAAGTCGAGTTCGTTCACCTGCGCGGTGACGCAGGTCTCGCCGGCGAAGCGCATCGCCGACATCGCGCTCACCTCGTCGAGCCACTTCATCAGGTTGCCGCCGTGGAGCGTATTATTGTTGTTCGCGTGGTTCGGCTGGACGCGAAAGCGATTCGTGATGCGCGTCTCGAGGACGTTCGGCATATCCCGGTGTTCGCACGAGGGGGTGAAGAAAACGGCCCCGACGTGTGGACAGACTGACTTTTTCTGGCAGCGCCCAGCAACAATCGATATGGCTCGAGATACGGAGGTCCCCGATCCGCCCCGTACGTCTGCAGGCCGAACGCGACGGCGCGACTCGAGAAACGGATCGAGTGAGAAGCGAGTGGTACCCGGGTTCGCAAAATCGGTCGGTGCGCCGTCGATCAGGCGTCTCGACCTAGCTCCGCCAGCAGGTGCGAGACGTGGATCCGGTCGCTCGTCCCCTCGTGTAGTTCGAACTCGATGTCCGCGGCCAGCCGGTGAATCCGGGCCAACTTCTCGCCCTGATACCGCTTGCGTCCGATCCGGAGGATGGCGTCGAGCACTTCCTCGCCGTCGAGTCCCTCGTCGACGAGGAGGTCGTCGAGCGTGCTCCGGGCGTCGGTGAACTCGCCGGCCTCAGCGTCGTCGAGCATCGATTCCACCTCGTCGTCCAGGCCGACCTCCCCGAGGGTCTCGT
This sequence comes from Halopiger aswanensis, assembly GCF_003610195.1. Taxonomy (NCBI): domain Archaea; kingdom Methanobacteriati; phylum Methanobacteriota; class Halobacteria; order Halobacteriales; family Natrialbaceae; genus Halopiger; species Halopiger aswanensis. Next base: position 652,560 of record NZ_RAPO01000003.1, read on the forward strand.
AGGCCGCGTTCATCGTCAGTTCGCCCTCGTCCTCGACGGTCGTCTGGGCGCCCAGGATCGCCTGCCGGAGGTTGCCGTCGGCGTAGTTGGCGACGAACTCGAGGCCGTCCGCGTCGTACTCGACGTCCTCGGCCTCGAGAATGCGCTCCAGTACGGTGACGGTCTCGTCGGTCGTCGGCGACCGGACGGAAACGGGGAAACACCGCGAGCGGATCGGCGGGATCAGCTTCGTCGGTTGTCGGGTGGCGACGATGAACTGGGTCGTCCGGTGGTGTTGTTCCATGATCCGGCGCAGGGCCTGCTGGAAGTCCTCGCGGACGTCCTCGGCGTTGTCCAGCAGGATCGTCTTGTAGTCGCCCGAAACGGAGGAGTAGCTGGCCGATTCCTTGAGGACGTGGTTGATCATGTCCCGCTTGGACATCGAGGAGCGGCCGACGAGGAACTGCGCGAACCGGGGGTCGTTCTTGATCTCGGTCTTCGTCCGGCCGAAGAAGTCGGCGACGTTGATCTCGATCAGGTCGTTGTCCGGATCCACGTGGGCCTCGCGAGCCAGCGCGCGCGCCGCCGCCGTCTTCCCGCTGCCGGGTGGCCCCTGGAGCAGGAGGTTGATCGGTTCCTCGACGGCCCGCTCTAAGTACTCGCGAACGTCGTCCTGGGGCAACTCCGCCAGTTCGGGAGCGTGCGTATCGGTCCACAGCGGCGCGTCCATCGACAGCCGGTAGGGGCGGGGCGGGTAAGAATCGGTCGATTGTTCGATCGGCTCGAGGCGGTGGGCGGGAGGTTACTCGTCGACCTGCTCGACGCTCACGGTGCCGTCGTTCGCGGACTCGTTCTCGGAAGCCGCGAGTTCGCTGTTGCTCTCGTTTGCGGTGGCGCCGTCATCGCCGTCGTCCGTCGACTCGAGTTCCCCATCCGCGAGCGTGAACGTCGTCTCGACGGGCTCGCCGTCGTGTTCGATCGGCGTCGCCGACTCGTTGTCGGCGGGGTCGCCCTCGTAGAGGACGGCCGTGAGTTCGTCGTCGCTGTCGACCCCCTCGAGGGCGACGGTGACGTTCTCGTGTTCGCCCGGCGCGAGCGCCGCGCTCGTACCGACGACGGTGGCGTTGTCGTCGCTGCCGTTGCCGTCGGTCCGGTCCTCGACGGCAACGTACCCGTCCGCCGGAATCGCGACGTCGAACGTCGCCGTGCTCTCGTTCTCGCTCGTGTTCGCGACGGTCACGGCGGGATCGGTATGGAACTCGAACTCGATCGTCTGGAGCGCGCCGTCGGCGTCGGTGTAGACGCCGATAGTCCGCTCGCCGGGTGTCGCCTCGCTGGCGTCGAACTGGAAGGTCACGTTCCGGGATTCTTCGGCCTCGAGTTCCAGCAGTTGCCGATCGACGACCGCGCCGTCGAGACGCACCTCGACGTTTTGCTGGGTCGTGAACTCGGTGGGGTTGCTGATCGTCGCGTTGATCGGGATCGTCCCGTTGGTCGTCGCCGTCGCCGGCACGTCGACGGATTCGACGACGAACGAGTTAGTCAGGCCCTGCTGTTCGGGGGTCGTCACCGTCGCGGTGTCGCTGACCGGGAACCCGTCCTCGAGGTAGGGGCGGTCCTCCTCGCCCTCGCTTTCCGCGTACGTGTAGGTTTCGTCGCCGTCGGTGTCCTGATGGACCGTCGCCGTGAGTTGACCGGTGAGTTCCCGGTTTGCAGCCTCGTCGCGTTCGACGGTGACGTTCTCGTGGCTCCCCGAACTCAGGTAGTCGGAAACGGCGATCGGCTCCGAGCCGCCGTCGGTGATGACGACGAAGCCGCCGTCGGACAGCGAGACCGACTCGATCGTCACGCTCGTGCCGTCGCCCTGTTGGTCCGCGAACGCGATCGACGCCTCCGGGTCCTCCTCGACGCCGAAGAGGGTCGGCGCTTGCCCGACGAGTATCCCCGCAGCGAGCACGACCGTGATCGCGAGTAAAATTGCCCCGATACGCTTGATCGTGCCGAAGGTCGATCTCGAGCTCATTGTGACGTTAGTCGCGGACCGTCTCCGATCGGTCGACGGCTCGCAGTCACCGACAATTCGGGGCGCATCGATGTAAACATTGAGTTCTACTGCTGCGTGTGCATTTGACGCGCCCGCGTTCGCCAGTTCCCCGTCCGAGATGGCACTGACTGTAACGGTCCGAGGGACTATTTACCGATAGTTATCGATACACTACAATCATATTTTAATCCTAGAATACATTCAATAATTCATACTGGACATAATATTCAACCTAGTAAAGAGTTAATTACGGCATCGTAGTTGGAGCATATATGGGTCCACCGGCACCGAGGCTCGTCTGGCGCTCGTTCGCAGTCACGAACCATCGTCCGGGTCGAGTACGTCGCACCCGCCCGATACCGGAGTCGAAACCGCAGGTACCGGACGATCGAGGCGACAGTACGGCCACTCGAACGCCGAATCGCGCCGGCACACGATGATCGTCGCAGCGACCCTCACGGTGCTCGGTCTCCTGATCGGGATCGGAATCGTCCAGCGGTACGGCCTTCGGCTCTCCGGAGTCCTCGTCGTGCCGCTGTTCGCCGTGTACGCGCTGTACGATTTCACCGCGATTCCGGCGTTCGCACTCGGCATAATCGCCGCCTACGGCGGCCTGGTGATCCTCCAGCGCCGAACGTTCCTGTTCGGCCGCCAGCTCCTGCTGGCGAGCATGGGGATCAGCATGGCCGTCCCCCTCGGTGTTTTCGGTGGACTCACACTGCTCGGCGTGCCCGGGCTCACCCTGTCCGACGTCACGTTCGTCGGGAGCATCCTCCCGGGCGTCGCCGCGTACAACTACCACCAGCTCGAGTCGGATCGGCGCCGCGACGACGTGCTGTTGAGCGCCGCGACGTTGCTCGGGTTGACCGGGCTCGGCGTCGCGCTCGTCAACCTTCCCCTGGCCCCGTATCTCGGCTCGCTGACGCCGCCGGTCCTGTACGGCGAGGGGTCGGATATCGCCGCGATTCAGGGCGTGAGCTTCTCGGACGCCTCGAGTCCCCTCACTGCACCGCCCGCGGTGATCCTCGCGGCGATCGTCGCGGGGATGGTCGTCTCCGAGGGGGCGTACCTTCGCTGGGGGATCAGACTCAACGGCATCATCGCCTTGCCGTTGCTCGCGCTGTTTACGCTCCGGTCGGTCGCCGTGTTCCCGCTGTACGTCGCGGGACTCGCCGCCGTCTACGGGCTGATCACGCTGCTTCACCGCTGGACGCTGCTGTACGGCCGGGTGTTGCTCGCGAGCGGGCTGGTCATCGCGATGGTCGGTTCGGTTCCGGTCGCAATGGTCGCCCCGGTGACGAGCGGGCGGCACCTGTTCTTCGCGGCGATCCTGATCGGCATCGGTGCGTACAACCTGCATCGGATGCCGCCGGAACACCGCTCGACGTCGATCGCGCTCTCCGCGGGCGCGTTCGTCGGCTTCCTCGGCGTCTTGGGCTGGGTGGTCGGCCCGCTACCGGAAGCGATCGTCGCCGATCCGGACGTCCTCGAGGCCGGGGCCGTGCTCGTCGCGACCGTCGTCGTGATCGTCGCCGCGGGGACCGCCCTCCGACTCGAGCGACTCCGACCGAGCGCTGCGGAGCGTCGTCGAATCGCCTCGCACGACCACACCGACTCCTAACCCACCACACCTCACTCCACCCCCACGATGGCATACCCAAACTTCGATCTCCCGGTCGCGGAACCGGTCACACGAATCGCGAAGCAACTCGCGACGCCGCTGACGCGCGGCGTCGATCACCGACAGCGGTTGGCGGATATCGACGTTCGGATCGTCGTCTCCGGCACGCGCGGCAAGTCCGGGACGACCGAACGCATCCACGACGTCCTCCGCTCGCGCGGCTACGACGTCTACGCGAAGATCACCGGCAACCACCCGCTGTCGCTGTACAACGGTGAGCGACACGAGGTCGACCGCGGCGAGCGCGTCACGCTCTACGAGAACGTCCGCGAACTCCGCAAGTACACCCCCGTCGACGCCCTGATCCTCGAGAATCAGGGGATCACGGACTACACGACGCGGCTGATGAACGAGGCGTTCGGCAAACCGGACGTGCTCGTCGTCACGAATGTCCGTCAGGATCACCGCGACACGCTCGGCGGCTCTCGCGCCGACATCGCCCGCGCGTTCGCTCGGGCCACGCCCGAGGGAACCCACGTCGTCAGCGGCGAACAGGACCCCCGGCTCCGCGCGCTCCTCGAGCGCGAACTCGAGGCGATCGGCGCGACGATTTCGCACGTCGACGTCCCGGAAACCCACCGCGACCTGCCGGGCGCGGAGACCGTCTACGCGATCAACGACGTCCTCGCGGCGATCGGCGAGCAGCCGTTGTCCGACCGCGTCATCGAGGACATGCTCGAGGAGTTCCGAATCGAGTGGACGTCGGTGCCGAACGGCCGCGTGTTCAACGCCGCCGACGTCAACGACGTCGAGAGTACGGAACTCGTCAGGCAGGCGTTGGTCGACGGCGGTACCGGCGACGAGGAAGTCGTCCAGCCGTTCCTCTACCTGCGTCGCGACCGTCGCGCTCGTACCGCATCGTTCCGGGACTACCTCGAGTCGCTCGCCGATCGCGGGGCGATCGAACAGGTACGCGTTGCGGGGGGACACGCGGCGCTGTTCGCCGAGAAGACGACGTTTCCAGTGGTCGTCCACGACGAGGACGCGGAGTCCGCGGGTGGGGTGTTAGACGAGGCGCTGGCCGACGGCTGGCCGGTGCTCGTGATGGGGAACACCGTCGCGGAGTTCATGCGAGATCTCGACGATGCGATCCAGCGACGACACGATGCCGTCGATCGACGTCGGCAGGAACGGGACGAGGAGACAGACGCGGATGGCGACGACCGAACCGCCTCCGACGAACAGCGTTCGACCGACCCGCAGCAACTGCCAGCGTAGTCCGATCCGACCGGCCACGACACACCACACCACCTCCGACGATGACAGACAACGATACTGACTCCGACACCGACTCCACGCGGCATCGTTTCCGACCATCCCGCCGAACGTTCCTCGGCGCGGCACTCGCCTCACCGGCCGCACTGGGACTCGGCGTGACCAGCTACCAAGCCGCGACGCGGCCCGACAGCGACGTCTCCTACGACACCGGCCTCGTCTGCTCGCTCGCCGATACCCAGGACGACCTCGACGGCAACCAGCACGCGATCTCGGCCGATCCGCGACTGCTCGAGGCCCACGGGCTGTCGGCCGGGGACCAGCTCCGGGTCGAGCGCTCCGACGACGAGTTCGCGGCCTACACGGTCGCCGAGAGCCGCCCCGAGGCGCCACAGGGAATCGTCCGCATGTCCGACAGCGGGCAGTACCGCCTCGACCTCGCCGACCGAGAGTGGTCGGCCGAGGACGATCTGAACACGTGTCCCGCGCCCCGAACCGATCACTCGCTCGAGGACGAGTTCGAAGCCGACATCTCGACGACCCTGCCGCGACCGGATCTCTCGGTCGACGAGGCCCGCGAGCAGGGCGAACTCGTCGAGCAACTCGACGAGGGCGACGAGTCGCTGGTCGCGATCGCACCCCACGGCGGCGGCATGCAGCCGTGGACCGACGAGCAGGCGGCCCGCGTCGGCGAACTCGCGTCGGCGACGAGCTGGCGAGCGCTCGGCTGGGGCCCCTCGCCCGAGGGCGGCGCGTTCCGCCGGTGGTACGTCCCGTCCACGGAGATTTCCCCGGCCTCGTACCCGAAACTCGCCGAGATCGCCGACACCGAGTTCGACGTCGCCGTCGACTTCGGTGGCGTCTGCGAGTCGGGTATCGAGGTCGGCGGCACCGCCGACGAGTCGCTGCGCGCCGAGATTCGCGATGCGATCAACGAGGCACTGCCGCGCTGTGCCGTCGAAGCGACGCTCCCCGACGAGCCCGACGGCACGGCCGACTCGATGCTGGTCAACCGGCTCGGCGAGGACGGCGTCTTCGTCTCCCAGAGCTACGCGACCCGCCGCGCGTACTGGAAGCAGATCGCTCACGGCGTCGCCGCCGCCCTGAGCGACGACGTGAGCGCCGCCCTCGCATCGCTCGAGTCGGCCGGCTGTTAGCGCCCCGAACGTCGGCCCGACGGCGCTATTTTTCGGCTTGATTCGAAGGCGGTATACTTGTCCCGGCCCCATATCGACCCGATGCCACTGCGCGTGACGTTTTTGGGAACGGCCGGGGCGATTCCGACGACCGAGCGGAATCCGAGCGGAATCTTCGTCTCCCGCGAGGGCGAGGAGCTGCTGTTCGACGCCGGCGAGGGGACCCAGCGCCAGATGATGCGCTTTGGCACCGGCTTTTCGGTCTCGCACCTGTTCGTCACGCACCTCCACGGCGACCACGTCCTCGGGATTCCGGGGCTGCTCCAGACCATGGACTTCAACGAGCGCGAGGAGCCCCTCGCGATTCACACGCCACGCGGCACGCGCCGGAAACTCGAGTCGCTCGTGAACGCCCTCGACAACGACCCCGCCTTCCCCGTGCGGATCAACGAGGTCGGCGACGGGGACGTGGCCTACCGCGCCGACGAGTACGAGGTCCGCGCGTTCGGGACCGACCACGACGCCCGGTCGGTCGGCTACGCCCTCGTCGAGGACGACCGCAAGGGCCGGTTCGACCGCGAGCGCGCCGAGGAACTCGGCGTCCCGGTCGGGCCGAAGTTCTCTAAACTCCACGAGGGCACCCCCGTCGAACTCGAGGACGGCACCGTCGTCGAGCCCGAGCAGGTCGTCGGCGACCCGCGACCGGGGCGTACGATCGTCTACACCGGTGATACGCGGCCGACGGTGGCGACGATCGAAGTCGCCGACGACCCCGACCTGCTGATCCACGACGCGACCTTCGCCGAGGATCGGGCCGACCGCGCGACGAAGACGGCCCACTCGACGGCCAAACAGGCCGCCGAAATCGCCAACCGGGCCGGTGCGAGTCGGCTGGCGCTGATGCACCTGTCCTCGCGCTACGCGGGCTATACGGACGATCACCTCGCGGAGGCCCGCGAGGTGTTCGACGGCGAGGTCTTCGTCCCCGAGGACGGGCAGAAACTCGAGATTCCGTATCCTGACGCGGACGCAGACCCGGACGAGTAGCCGGTCGACCGAGACGCCGAGACGCTATTCGCGGAGACGCTACTCGTGGCCGTACACCGGCACCGGCTCGTAGGGCTCCTCGAGGTAGTCGACGTCCGAATCTGAAAGGTCGATCTCGAGCGCTTCCACCGCTTCTTCGAGGTGCTCGACGCTCGAGGTGCCGACGATCGGCGCGGTCACGTTGTCGTTCTGGAAGTGCCAGGCCAGCGCGATCTGGGCCATCGTGACGCCCTTCTCGTCGGCCAGTTCCTGAACCCGTTCGTTGATCGCCTCGCTGCCCGAGAACTCGTGGTAGGGGACGCCGGCCTCTTCGGCCTCGTGCTCGCCGCGGGTCGTCGTCTGGAACTCCTCGTGGGGACGTGCGAGGTAGCCCGCCCCGAGCGGGCTCCACGGAATCGTGCCGACGTCGTACTGCTCGCAGACGGGGTACATCTCGCGCTCCTCCTCGCGGTAGGCCAGATGATAGAGGTTCTGCATCGTCTCGAACGGCGCCAGTCCCTCCCGCTCGCTCACTCGCCGGGCCTCGAGGAACTGGTGGGCCCACATCGACGAGGCGCCGATATGGCGAACCTTGCCGCGCCGGACGGCGTCGTCTAACGCCCGCAGCGTCGTCTCGATCGGCGTGTCGTAATCCCAGCGGTGGATCTGGTAGAGGTCGAGCGCGTCCATCCCCAGCCGGTCCAGGGTGTGTTCGAGTTCCTGTTCGATGGTCTTTCTCGAGAGCCCGGTCGCGTTGCGGTGGTCGTTTGCGCCCCTGAACCGGACCTTCGAGGCGACGACCATCTCGTCGCGGTCGTAGTCGGCGAGCACGTCGCCGAGGATCTCCTCGCTCTCGCCGTAGGAGTAGATATTGGCGGTGTCGAAGAAGTTGATTCCCAGATCGATCGCGCGCTCGATGAGTTCGCGGCTCTCATCCTCGTCTAACATCCACTCGCGATCGGTGCCGAAGCTCATGCAGCCGAGACAGATCTTGCTGACTTCCATGCCGGTCGAACCGAGTGTGGTGTACTCCATGCGAACACATGACTCAGGGGCCGTCAAATAGCCACGGTCAGCGGCAGAACAGTTACGACAGCCACGTAATGAGACGTGCCTGTGGCCGCCCCGTGACCGGTCGACGAACTCGAGAAGCGAGTTCTCGTCCTCGAATCCCGACACTGAACCGCCGTTGCCCCCCGCCATGGGTTTATATTCGGGGATTGCCTAACGGTATCCGTGAGCACCCGAACGAGTGCGCTCGATGCAGTCGTCTTCGGAGTCGACGTGCAAAGCGGCGACGTGCGGGGCGACGCGCCCTCCTACGCACTGGTTAGGTACGACGGCGAGGAGGTCCGCCGCGACGTCGTCTCCCACCGCAAACTCCGGCGACTGATCGACGACGAGGAGCCGGCGATCGTCGCGACGGACAACATGTACGAGCTGGCCGCCGACAAGGACCAGCTCATCCACTTCCTCGGGTCACTGCCCTCCGGAACCAAGCTCGTCCAGGTGACCGGCGCCGAGCAGCCCGAACCCCTCTCCCGGGTCGCGAAGCGCCACGGAATCCCCTACGGCAAGCAACCGATGAAGGAGGCCGAGGCCGCGGCCCGCCTCGCGGCCCACAACGTCGGCTACGAGGTGTCGGCCTTTACCGACACTACGGAGGTCAAGGTCTCGAGGGGCCGCTCGACCGGCAGCGGCGGCTGGAGCGAGGACCGCTACACCCGCCGCATCCACGGCTCCGTCAAGAAACGCTCCCGCGAAGTCGAATCGGAACTCGAGGACGCCAACCTCGAGTACGAGCGCGACGTTCGGGAGGCCTACGGCGGCTACGCGAACGCCGTCTTCACCGTCGAAGCCAAGCCCAGCGAGATTCCGGTCTCGCGCAACCGCTCGGGCGACGTTCGCGTCGAGATCGAACGGGAGCGCCGGGACGGCATCGAGTTCCGGCCGCTCGCCAAGCGCCGGGACCACGTCATCGTCGGGATCGACCCCGGCACGACGACCGCCGTCGCCATCGTCGGCCTCGAGGGCGAGGTGTTAGACGTCTGGAGCTCCCGGACCAGCGACACCGCCGAGGTCATCGAGTGGATCGTCGAGCGGGGCCGGCCGATCGTCGTCGCGGCGGACGTAACGCCGATGCCCGAGACGGTGGAAAAATTCCGCCGGAGCTTCGACGCCGCCGGTTGGGCCCCCGAGACCGACCTGCCGGTCGACGAGAAGCAACACCGCACGCGCGAGCACCCCTACGAGAACGACCACCAGCGCGACGCGATGGCAGCCGCGCTCTACGCCTTCGACGCCCGCGAGGACCAGTTCGAGCGCATCGCCCGGAAGCTGCCGCCGGGTCTCGACCGCGGCGAGGTGACCGCCCGCGTCGTCGCCGGCGAGGAGAGCGTCGAGGCCGTCCTCGCGGATCTCGAGGACGACGACGACGGCGAGGAGGAGTCGACCGAGCACCAGCCCCGCGAACTCACCGAAGAAGAGAAGCGGATCAAGGACCTCAAGCGCCAGGTCGAGCGCCTCCAGTCGCACGTCGACACCCTCGAGGACCGCCTCGAGCAGAAGGACGACCGCATCGACGACCTCGAGTCCGAACTCGAGGCTGCCCGCCGCAAGGAGCGCAAGGAGGTCCGGAAGGACCGCGAGGTGACCCGCTATCGCCGCAAGGCCGAGCGCCTCGAGTACGAGCGCGACGAGGCCCGCGAAGAGGTCGAAGCCTTAGAGAAGAAAGTCGAGCGGATGAAGGCCCTCTGGAAGCTCGACCACTCGAACTTCAGCGACGTCTCGGCGAAGAAGGAGGGACTCGTTCCCGTAAAGGTCGTCGAGAAGTTCACCAAAGGAGCCATTCGGGAGGCCGACGAACAGTACGGGATCGCCCCGGGCGACGTCGTCTACCTTCGGGACGCCAGCGGCGCGGGCCGCTCGACGGCCGAACTCCTCGCGGACTTCGAGCCGCGAGTCATCCTGAAAGACGGCGGGCTCTCCGATATCGCCGACGAGATCCTCTTCGACGAGGAAATCCCGGTCGGTCCCGCCGACGACGTCGCCATGCAGGAGGTCGACGAACTCGCCGTCGCCCGCGAGGACGACGTCGAGGCCGTCATCGACGACTGGCACGAGCGCGCTCGCGATCGCCGCCTCGACCGGAAGGCCGAGATGGTCGATCAACTCATCAGCGAGCACCGGGCCGGCAACAACGAAGTCTAAGGTCGATCCGTCGCGATTTCTCGGTTCGGTCTGCGATGCCGCGCTCGAGTTCGGGTTCGGGCTCTATCTCGAGTTCGAGTTCGACTTCGGGTTTAAGTGCCGCTCAGGTGTGGATTCAGTCCGCCGACTCCACCGGCGAGAGCACCTGCGGCACCTCTTCGACGTCGACTTCGTCGGTCAGATCCTCGGCGTCGTCGACCGGCCCGTTGACGAACAGCGCGTGCCCGATGAACGCGAGCGCCACGATTCCGAGCGCGGCAATCGAGACCTCGAGGGCGATCGGCGTGACGTAGCCGATGAGCGCCCCCACGGCGAGACTCCCGCCGATACAACCTAACACGAGATCGTAATAGTGCAGCGAGTAGCCCATACCGGATGGACACACTGGGGCGGCAAAACGGTCAGGGGTGCGATCGCGCGGTTCCGCGGCCCGTCGTCTCAGGCTTCGCAGTTTCGCGCTCGTCGTCTCGCGACTCGCGGACTCGTGGCCCGGGGGTCGGCTCGAGCGGCTGTTAGAACATGCCGAAGCTCTGGAGCATACCCGAGACCAGCGACTTCACGACCAGTCCGAGGCCGACGAGCACGAGCGCCATCCCAGCGGCGATGATCGGGTTCGCGTAGGCAATGAGTCCGATACCGCCGAGTAACACTACGACGCCGACGATCCCGAGGGGACCGATCTTGTCGATCATACGCAGGAGTGGTCAGGCGACGGAAATAAACGACGTGGTTTGCCGGCCGCTCGAGCGGTCGTCGCGCGTGCACAGCAGGCGTCGCGAGTCCGTTCGCTCTCCCCGCCCTCGTGGTGCGATCCCCGCGCGGAAATCGATAAAGGGTTAAACGCTTCCAACGCGAATTTGGCCGTATGAGTGACGACGGCGACGGCGGTCGCAAGAACCTCCGGATGCCAGAGGACGACGAGGTCTTCGCGACCGTCACTGACATGCTCGGGGCGAATCGGGTGAAAGTACGCTGTGCTGATGGGACAGAGCGCACCGCGCGCATCCCCGGCAAGATGCAAAAGCGCATCTGGATCCGCGAGGACGACGTCGTCCTCGTCGAACCCTGGGACTGGCAGGACGAGAAGGCCGATATCACCTGGCGCTACGAGAAGAGCGAAGCCGACCAGCTGCGAGAAGAAGGCCATATTCAGTAGACCGACCTTTTGCGCTGCGCTCACAGCGGCGCTGCGCACCGCTGTTCGCTCGGCAAAACGTCGATGAAAAGCACTCCTCCTTCCCCTCCATTCACTGCGTTCATTCTGGGTCAGTCGTCGGCCCGCGAGCGCCGTCGGCGCTCGCGGTGAACGGCGTCGCTCGGGTTCTTCGAACCGCTCGCTCGCCGATAGGATACCGGTGGATCGTTTCATCGCCACCGGTCGTTGTTCGCTGAACACGTCTCCTATAGAGAGGCCTGCCCTTCCCCGACTCGAGCCCTCCTCGCGGCCGGCACCCAACTGCGCAAATGTAACGGATCCGTCCCGAACGAAGCCAGCACAGAAAGCTTATCTCGTCCCTTGACTTTCCGGCTGGCATGACTCTCAGTCGTCGGCAGCTCCTGCAGGGGGTCGGAGCTGGCGTTGGTACTGGGTTGCTCGGGACGACGGCCTCGAGATCGGCGTCGGCGTCGTCGACCGCTTCCGACACCCGCAGAGTGTTCGTCCACCCGCGGGACGGCCTGCTCGGGAACCTCCTCGACGTCGTCGAGGCCGTCGGCGGGACGACGGTCCTCGAGTACGACAACTTCGACTTTGTGGTCGCGGCGGTTCCCGAGAACCGACTGGACGACCTCCTTTCCGCGACCGGCGTCGCGGCCGTCGAGGAGGACGACGAGACGGGGATTCCGGACGACTGGAACCCGTCGCTGCTCGATGTCTTGCTGCCGCCGGACCGGTCGGACTGTTCGACGCATCCGGACCAGCGGGCGTCGTGGGGCCACGAGCGAATCGGCGTCACCGACGTCGAACCGGACGGCACCGGCGTCGATATCGGCATTCTGGATACGGGGATCCAGACCGACCACTGTAGCCTCGAGGTCGCCGGCGGGCGGAACTTCACGGCCGCCGGGCCGCCCGGCGACTACGAGGACCGCCACGGACACGGGACTCACGTCGCCGGCATCGCCGCCGCGGTGGACAACGAACTCGGCGTCGTCGGTGCGGCGCCGAACGCGAACTGCTACGCCGTGAAGGTGCTCGACGACGAGGGCCGGGGCCGGTACAGCGAACTGGTCGCCGGCATCGACTGGTGTATCTCGAACGACGTCGAGATCATCTCGATGAGCCTCGGCGGCGAGACCGAGAGCGACACGCTCGCTGAGGCGATCGAGACCGCCCACGGGGAGGGTCACCTCCTCCTCTCCGCGGCCGGAAACGAGGGGAACCCGGGCGACGGCTCCTGCGACGCGGCGACGATGACCTACCCGGCGACCCACGAGAACGTCGTCGCTGTCGCCGCGACGGACGAGGACGACTCGCTGGCGTCCTACAGCAGCGTCGGTGCCGCCGTCGACCTGCTCGCGCCGGGGACGGACATCGTCTCGAGCGTCGCCGACAACGAGTACGCCGAGGCCAGCGGGACGAGCATGGCCTGTCCGTTCGTCACCGGCGTCGCGGCGTTGGTCTGGGAGCGCAGCGAGGCGGACGGTCCGGGCCCGAACGAGGCGGTCCGGCAGACGCTCGCAGAAACGGCGGAACCGGTCCTCGAGACCTGCGACGCGCACGGCCTCGTGGACGCTCGCGCGGCACTCGGGAAGGACGGCGCGGTCGACGACGAACCCGCCAGCGCCACAGATCAGGACGGCGAACGCGCCGGAAACCGACTCACGGCGGCGCTCGAGTGGCTCGCCGACGCGATAACCAGTTTCCTCGAGTGGCTCCGGGGAGTGGTCCGCTAAGAGTCTGCGAACGCAGCCGCATTGGGAGTTCGACGCGATCGACTACAGTCCGGCGACGTCCTCGATCGCGTCGGTCAGTTCCTTGATCGACTCGAGGTCGTGTTCGCCCATGTGGCCGATGCGGAACGTCTGCTCGCCGAGTTGGGAGCCGTAGCCGTTCGAGAAAACGAAGTCGTACTCCTCGCTGACGGCCTCGATCGTCTCGGCGACGTTGATCCCCTGGGTGTTCTCGATACAGGAGACCGTCTGGGACTCGTAGCCCTCCTCGGGGAACATATCGAAGTGTTCGCGGGCCCACTCGCGGGTGTACTCGGCCATCTCGCGGTGGCGCTCGTCGCGGGCGTCGTGGCCTTCCTCGAGCATGTGTTTCATCTGCTTGCGGTAGGCGAGCATGATCGGGATGGCGGGCGTCGAGTGGGTCTGGCCCTTCCGGTCGTAGTAGTCGAGGGTGCGCTGGAAGCCGCCGTACCACGACGCCGAATCCTTCTCGAGTTCCCGTTCGTAGGCCTCGTCGCTGACCACGCAGACGGCCAGTCCCGGCGGCATGGCGAAGGCCTTCTGTGTCGAGGCGAAGATGACGTCGATGTTGTGCTCGTCGATGTCGACGTTGTCGCCGCCCAGCGCGGAGACGGCGTCGACGACGAAGTAGGTGTCCGGGTACTCGGCGACGACGTCGCCGATCTCCTCGATCGGATTGCGGACGCCGGTCGAGGACTCGTTCATCACGGTCGCGACGACGTCGTAGTGCTTGTCGCTGTTCTCGAGTTCCGCGCGGATGTCTTCGGGTTTGATCGCCTGGCCCCACTCGTACTCGAGTCGGTCGACGGTCTTGCCCAGCCGCTCGGCGACGTTGGCGTGGCGCTCGCTGAAGCTGCCGCAGGTCGGGACGAGGATGTTCTCGTCGACGAGGTTGAGCGTCGAGGCCTCCCAGAACTCGGTGCCCGAGGCGGTGAGGATGATGACCTCGTTGTCGGTGCCGAGGAACTCCTTCGTGTCCTCGACGATGGTCGTATAGAGGTCGGTCATGCGGTCCATCCGATGGCCGAACATCGGCTGGCTCATCTCCTCGATGACGTCCTCGCGCACTTCGGTCGGACCGGGGATGTACAGCGTCTTGTCGGGGTAGTCGTCGGTATACTCGCGTTTCTCGGTCACGGAAACCACCTGAGTACGGCTTACTGCGTCACCCGATGGTATGGTACTTTTGATGCCGTGTCGAAATCGAGTTGTCCGTCAGGGCGTCGTCGCTGCGCTCGAGCCGCTGCGCATTCGGCGTCTATCGATCGGTTAGACGGCGTTTCCGATAACCGACCCATTCAGTTCGGTCGCGGGGAACGGGCGGCGACGAGAGTGCGGCCGCTACCCGACGGTAGGCCAGCGGAAAACCGCGAGAAACGGTAACGGAATCGAAGCGGTGTCGCGGTCGCGTCGTTATTCGACCTGGATCTCGCCGACCATCTGCGACTCGTGGGGTCGGCAGACGTACTCGACGATCTCGCTGGTGGCTTCGAACTCGATCATCTGGCTGTCGCCGGGCTCTTCCTCGTTGGTCGTCTCGGTCTCGTAGTCCTCGACGACCTCGCCGCTGTCGTTGCGGAGTTCGATGTTGTGAGTGCCGCCGTCGCCCTGTGGCCAGCCGATCGTGTAGGTCTCGCCCTCCGTGAGAATCAGCGTCGGGTTGGACGCGTCCGCGATGCTGTCCGGAGCGATACCGGTCCATTCGGTCGTCTGGGCGTCGAGTTCGATGGTCGTGCCCGGCTCGATCTCGGTGCCGTCGGAGCCGCCACCGTTGCCGCTGTCGTCGCCGTTGCCACCGTCTTCGCCGTTACCGTTGCCGTTACCGCCACCGCCACAGCCGGCGACGAGCGCCGTCGTTGCTGCTGCGCCGGTTACCTTGAGCGCTTTTCGGCGGGAAACCGCGTTCTCTCGTGTCATCACTCCAGGGTTAGGGCTGGCCACATAAAAATGGACACCCTCTTCCCCTACAAAGTTATGCACTCACATACCACAACTGTCGAAATCGAACGGCACCAGATACCTTTTTATCGACTCGATCGGCGTCGCCCGATCCCCGGCACGGTCGACCGGGAGTGGTGCCGATCAGTTACTCCGTCGTCTCGTGATCGCGGCCGAACCGCGTTCCCGGCTCGAGCGAGAGTTTGAGGAAGATCGGGACGGTGACGACGGCGATCGCGATCTCGAGGCCGCCGACGGCGAGAAACGCGAGGCCGTAGCCGTAGTTGCTGGCAACGGTGCCGCCGATGAGATAGCCGCCGAGGAAGCCGAGGCTGCCGGCGAGGTTGAAACCGGCCATCGCGAGGCCGCGTTCGCTCTCGTCGGCGAGATCGGTGACCAGCGCCATCGTCGTCGGCGACACCAGCGCGCCGAGGACGCCGATGCCGACCATTCCGACGGCCGCCGTCGCCACCGACGGCGCGGCGCTGACCGCGAGGATGCCGACGCCGTAGCAGATCGAGCCGACCACGATCGGAATCGTCCGGCCGATTCGATCCGACAGCGCGCCCATCGGATACTGCAGGAGCGCGAAGGGCGCGAAGAAACACGCAAGCAGGAGGCCGGTCGTCCCGGCGTCGACGCCGAAGACGTCCTGGAAGTACAGCGTCCCGACGAGCGCGAAGAAGCCGGCGGTCATGCGGTCGACGAACCCGAACGCGTAGGGAATCGACAGCGTCGGCTGGCGGCGCACCCCCTCGAGCAGCGCGCGGGCGGTCCGCTTCTGTGTCGGCGTGCGGTCCTCGATCGTCGAGACGACCGCTCCGACGACGACGAGCAGGCCGGCGGCGACGACCAGCGGCGCGAGCGGATTGACTTCGGTCAGTTGGCCGCCGACCGGCGCCCCGATCGCGGCCCCGAGCCCGATGGCGATTCCCGCCGCGCCCATGTTCCGGCCGTGGCCGCCCTCCAAATCCATCAGCATGGTCATCGTCAGCGAGAACGCGCCGATGGTCATCGCACCCTGAAAGAGCCGCAGGAGGAGCACGCCCTCGAAGGAGATCGAGCCGATCGCGGGCACCGCGGCCAGCGACGCGTAGCCGACGGCCCCGGCCAGCGCCCCGGCGACGATAAACGGCGTCCGCCGGCCGGTCACGTCGCTCGCGACGCCCCAGACGCCGACGAAGGCGACGTAGGCGGCGAACTCCGCGACGAGGAACCACATGCTCGCGTCCAGCGGCGTCGCCGCGAACGCCGAGGTGGACGCGTCGGCGCCTAACGTCTCGACGAGCGTCGCGACCCCCGGATAGAGCAACAGCTGGGAGAACAGCACGGCGAACACGACCGCGGCGAGTACCAGCCGGTCCCGATCGCTCGAGTGCACGGCCGCCCCTACGTACTACGGGCCCATCAAGGCGTCTGTCCCGGACGATAGCGGTAGCGCGGGCCGCCCGGTTCAGTCGTCGCCGTCGCCGTTGCCGACCGCCGCCTGCGCCGCCTCGAGCGTGAAGTTCCCTTCGTAGAGCGCGCTGCCGACGACCACCGCCGCCGCACCGGCATCCGCGAGCGCGCGGACGTCCTCGAGCGTCGCCACGCCGCCGCTGGCGATCACCGGGATGTCGGTCGCCGCGACGAGGTCTCGGACGGGCTCGGTCGCGACGCCCTCGAGTTGGCCCTCGACGTCGACGTTCGTGAACAAGATTGCGGCGGCGCCCAGATCCTCGTAGCGCTCGGCGGCTTCGACGGGTGAGACGCCGGCGCCTTCGGTCCAGCCCTCGACGACGACCTCGCCGTCTTTCGCGTCGAGACTGACGACGACGCTGTCCGGATATTCGTCTCTGATCTCGCGAACGATTTCGGGGTTCTCGACGGCCGCGGTGCCGAGGATGACCCGGTCGACTCCGCGCTCGAGCAGGTCGGAGGCGTCCTCGACGGTTCGAATCCCGCCGCCCAATTGGGTGGGCACGTCGACGGCCTCGAGCACCCCCTCGATCGCGTCGGCGTTCGCGCGCTCGCCCTCGAACGCACCGTCCAGATCGACGAGGTGCAGCGACTCCGCGCCGGCGTCGATCCACCGCCGGGCGGCCTCGACGGGGTCGCCGTAGGTCTTCTCGGTGCCGCGCTCGCCCTGAACGAGTTGGACGACCTCGCCGTCCTGGATGTCGACGGCGGGGATGACCTCGAACTCGGCGCCGGACTCGAACTGATCGTGCATACCCGTGTGGGCGCGCCCGACTCGAGTAAAGGCGACGGTTCCGACCGCCGCGTCGCCGCCGGGCCGCTGGTTCCGACCGCCTGTCGGCGCCGATGGTCGTCATCGGTCCGTTACAGTTCGCTTTCCTTGCGGAGTTATTACATATTCGCTCGGTGTGGTTCCCACTACGAACGATGGTGGGGCTCGCGCCGCTGGTTCAGGAGTCGGCGGCTCAACCCGCGTTGACGACCGACATTCTCGTCGTGTTCGGCGTCGTTCTCCTCGCGCTCGTGCTCTTTCTCACCGAGCGCCTCCCGATCGACGTCACCGCAATCTTGCTGATCGTCGTGTTGGTCGTCTTGGAGCCGTGGACCGGCATCGATCCCGCGACGGGTATCTCCGGGTTCGCAAACGAGGCCACGATCACCGTCCTCGCGATGCTCATCCTGAGCGGCGGCATCAGCCGAACGGGGCTCGTCCAGGAACTCGGCCGGCGAATGGCCGCGTTCGCGGGCACCAGCATTCGGAAGCAGTTGTTCGCGACCGTCGCCGCGACCAGCCCCGTCTCCGGCTTTCTCAACAACACGCCGGTCGTCGCCCTGCTGGTGCCGGTCGTCACCGACGTCGCCAACCGGGGCAACACCTCCCCGTCGAAGCTGCTGATCCCGCTGTCGTACGCCTCGCAGATGGGCGGGATGCTTACGCTCATCGGGACCTCGACCAACATCCTCGCCAGCGACGTTAGCGGTCGGCTCGGGAGCCAGTACCCCGAACTCCACCGGTTCTCGATGTTCGAGTTCACCCAACTCGGCGCCGTCGTCGTCGTCGTCGGCTCGCTCTACCTGATCTTCGTCGGCCACTACCTCCTCCCCGAGCGCGTCCCGCCGCGCGCGGACTACCTCGAGGAGTACGAGGTGGGGAACTACGTCGCCGACGTGGCCGTCGTCCCGGGCTCGCCGCTGGTCGGCGAGACGGTCGGCGACGCCGTCGAGTTGCTCGCCTCCGACGTCGACATCGTGCAGGTCGTCCGCGACGAGGATCACTCGATCGCGCCGCGACGGGAGACCCGGCTGCACGAGGGCGACGTCCTCGTCGTTCGCACGAACCGGGACGCGATCACGGCGCTCGAGGACGCCGCGGGGATCGAGCTGGTCGGGTTCCCGCGGTCGGATACGGACCTCTCGACCGACGAGGGAATCATCACCGAAATCGTCGTCTCGCTGGATTCGCGGCTGGTCGGCGAACGGCTCGATCCCGAGGGGTTCCGCGAGGAGTTCAACGCCGCCGTCCTCGGCCTGCGACATCACGGCGAACTCATCGCCGAGCGCATCGTCGGGACCCGCCTCGACGTCGGCGACACGTTACTGGTGCAGGCGCCACCTGAGACGCTCGATCGGCTCTCCCGCCGGGACGACGTGATCGTCGCCCGGGAACCGCCCCGCTCCGAGTACCGCGCCGACAAGGCGCCGATCGCCGTCGCCATCATGGTCGGGGTCGTCGCCGTCGCCGCCCTCGAGATCTATCCGATCCTGATCTCGGCGCTCGCGGGCGTGGTCGCGATGATCGCCACGGGCGTCTTAGAGCCCAACGAACTGTACGACGCCGTCGAGTGGGACATCATCTTCCTGCTGGCGGGCGTGATCCCGCTGGGGATCGCTTTAGAGCAGTCCGGTGCGGCGGCGTACCTCGCCTTCCTCGTCGTGCAGTCTGCGGGCTTTCTACCGACGATCGTCGTGCTCTGGCTGTTTTACATCCTTACGGGGCTGCTCACGGAGGTCATCAGCAACAACGCCAGCGTCGTCCTCCTGATCCCGGTCGCGGCGGCCGCGGCGGCGGGGATCGGTGCGAACCCGTTCGCGTTCGTGCTGGCGGTGACCTTCGCCGCCAGCACGGCCTTTCTGGGCCCGATCGGCTACCAGACGAACCTATTCGTCTACGGACCCGGCGGCTACCGGTTCAGCGACTACTTCCGGATCGGCGCGCCGCTCCAGTTGATACTGTCGGTGGTGACCGTGCTCGGGATCGCGTTCTTCTGGGGCGTCTGACGTCGATTCCCCAAAGTAATTTCACACGCTGCGCTAAACTACTGGTAGATGCTGAGTTCCCGTCAGGATCGCGTTCGAACCTACCTGGACACCGCGACCGCGCTGGTGGAGGTGGCCGAACGATGAATCCGAGTCGTATCGACGCGATCATCGATCTCGCCTACGGCGTCCTGATTTTCGTCTCGGTCGTGCTGATCGTCATCGAGGGCACGCGGGTCGGGGTCGCGCTCGGGTTGGGCGTTCTCGTCTCGTACGCCTTACACGTCATCTGGAAGATGGCGCGTTTCGACCCCGAGTGGATGACGAGGGAAGTCGAAGAGACGGTCGAAGAAGCCGTCGAACAGACGATCGGCGAGCAGGTCGGCGCGGTCCAAGACCAGATCGAGACCGTCGACGAGCGTATCGATCGCCGGCCCCGCGAAGACGAGATCGAGGACCTCCTCGAGGAGACGGTCGCCGACGATGCGACCGACGACGCGGCGGGCGGGGACGGCGCCGAAAGGTCTGGTCGATAACCCCCCGGTTCCGATCTCGGTCCCGGTCGGGGCAGGTTCTGGCTCTGACTCGGGCCCCTCACGCAACGGACCCGAACTCGAGTTCTCGTCCACCGGTCCACGCGACCGAGAGAGCACAACGAATATCCGAATCCGCGTAAAATCGCATAGCAGATCTCAGTATGGTGTCCGTACTGCTGCTCGTCGGGATTCTCGTGGCGGTCTTCGTGGGATTCAACATCGGCGGCGCCACGACGGGGCCGGCGTTCGGGCCGGCCGTCGGCGCCGACGCCATCTCGAAAACCGTCGCCGGGCTGTTGATGGCGGTGTTTTTCTTCGTCGGGGCGTGGACGATCGGCCGACAGGTCGTCAACACGCTCGGGAACGAACTCGTCACCGATCCCGGCGTGTTCACGCTCGAGGCCAGCGTCGGCGTCCTCTTTTTCATCGGCATCGCGCTGTTCGTCGGGAACTTCTTCGGCGTGCCCGCGTCGACGTCGATGACGGCCGTCGGCTCGATCGCGGGGCTCGGACTCGCCGCCGGCGAACTCGACTGGGCGGTGATGGGCGAGATCGCCATCTGGTGGATCGTCTCGCCCTTTATCGGCTTCTGGGTGTCGCTGATCATCGGCCGCTACTTCTACGCCGCCCTCAACCGCCGAATCGTGATCGAGCGCAGCCAGGGGCCGCTCTTTACGATCGATCGCTCTCGGGGCGTGCCGCTCCCGGTCCCGAGCGAAACCACGAACCGGCGCGAACTCGGCGGCGTGGCGATGGTGATCGCCATCGGCTGCGTGATGGCCTACAGTTCCGGCACCTCCAACATCGCGAACGCGATCGCGCCGCTGGTCGGCAGCGGCGAACTCGAGATGAATCCCGCGATCATCATCGGCTGTGTCGCGGTCGGGATCGGGACGCTCACCATCGCGCGCCGAACTCTCGAGACGATGGGCAGCGAACTCACGGAACTGCCGTTGACGGCGGCGATCGTCACCGCGACGGTAAGCTCGACGCTCGTCATCTTCCTCTCGGCGATCGGCATTCCCGCGAGCTTCGTCATCATCGCGACGATGTGTATCATCGGCCTCGGATGGGGGCGGGCGACGCGCCCGGTGACGGTGACCGACGCAGTTCGCGGCGAAGGGGAGACCCCGGTTTCGGTCGGCGCGCTGACCGCCGATCGAGAGGGCGACGAACTGCCGCCGATCGGCGAGGAGGAGCCCGAGCGGATCCCGAGCGCAGCCGACCTGTTCGATCCGGGGACGACGGCCCGCGTCGTCCTCATGCAGAACGTCGTGCCGGCTATCGCGACTATCGGGGCGTACGCCACGTTCCGATTCGTTCCGCTCTTCGGGATCTGACGCCGTCCGCCCGCGATCTCGGTGGTTGTTCTCGAGACGCCGGTTGATTCTCGCTTCTCGACTTTCGCTCTCGGCTCTCGGTTCTCGACCCCCGACTTTCTTCGACTCTCGACTTTCGACTCTCGACGACCGAACTGCGCCCCACTGAACCAACTGCGACCCGCCCGGACTATATTACGCGTCGGCCCGTACGTGACGCTGAGATACCGTCGATGCCCGACACCGACGACCACCGCGTGCTCGTTCCCGTCGCGGTGCTCCGCGGCGAGAGCGTTCCCACGACCGTCATCGACGCGTTCGCGTCGATTCCGGTCCTCCTGCTCGGCTACCACGAGGTCCCCGAGCAGACGCCGCCGGATCTAGCGCGCGAGCAGTTCCAGCGGCGAGCCGCGCGCGAACTCGAGGAGCGTCGCTCGGTGTTCGAGGCCGCCGGCTGTCCCGTCACCTCGCGGCTCGTGTTCACCCACGACCGCTTCAGAACCTTCGAACGCGTCGCGGTCGACGCGGGCTGTGACGCCGTCCTAATTCTCAACCCGGCCCCGATCCTCGAGTCGATGCTCGTCGCCATCCGCAGCGACGTCAACGTCGAACACAAGGCGCGACTCGTCGCCACCGTCCTCGAGGACACGGCCATCGACGTAACGCTCCTCCACGTCGTCGGGGACGAGCGCGACCGCGAGCGGGGCGAGGAACTGCTCGCGACGACGGCGACGGCGCTCGAGGACGCGGGACTCGATCCCGACCGCATCTCCCGGTCGGTCGTCGTCGACGACTCGCCGACCGCAGCGATCCTCGCGGCCGCCGAGGATCACGACATGCTCGTCGCCGGCGAGAGCCGCCCCTCGATTCGCCGCTACGTCTTCCGGGACCGCGCCGAGCGGCTCGCGAAGCGCACGGCCGATCCGGTCTTGGTCGTCCGCGGGGAGTACCGCGAGGACGAGGGCGCGGGCGACGACGAGGCGGCGCGAGACGCGACGCCGGAGTAAGACCGCCGTTGCTCGCGCCGTCTCACGGCTCCGAGGCCGCCGCCGAGTCTTCCGAGTGCCGAACGACCAGCACCGGGCCGACCGACTCCGCGGCGATCCGCTCGGCTTCGTCGCCGAACAGCAGCGACTGGAGGGAGGGCGCGCGTTCGCCGACGACGACGGCATCGTGGGCGGCGGCGTCCTCCGTGAGCGCGTCGAACGCGCGGCCGCCGAGCGCGTCGAGCGGCCCCTCGCTCACGACGAGCGTCGACTCGGTCTCGACGCCGCGACCCGCGAGCGTTTCGGCGGCCTCCTCGAGCAACAGTCGGCCGTCGGCCTCCGCGTCGGTCGCGAGAAACAGGGTGACGCCGATCTCGCGGTCGCCGATCAGGTCGGCGACGAACGCGAGGACGCGGTCGGCGGCGACGTCCCCGGTCAGGGGGACCAGAAGTCGGTCGATCGACTCTGCGATTCCCGGGAGAACGTACGCCTGCGAGCCGGTTTCCTCGGCGACGCGGTCGATCGTTCGATCCCGGTCGTGCGTGAACGCGAGCCGGGAGTCGGCCGCGCCCCCGGCCGCCTCGAACGTCGCCGTCAGGGTCTCGAGGGCGGCGGTCGCGCGGTCGCCGTACTGGACCCGCGCCTGATCCGGCGGCGTCTGCTCGGGCAGGACGTGGTAGCCCAGAACGGTCACGTCGGCGGGCGCGAGCAGGTCGACGAGCCCCGGCGAGACGGACTCGCCCTCGAGGACGGCCAGCGGGACGAGGACGCGGCTCATCACAGGACACCTCGCAGGGTGACGTTGCGGGCGTAGTAGACGTACCAGCCGGCGGTCGCGACCATCACCGCGACGCCGATGAGCTGCGACGTCGGCTGCATGAACGCGATGAGCCCGAAGCTGGCGACCGCCCCCACCGCCGGGACGACGGGGTAGCCCGGAACCCGGAAGTCAGGATCGTACCACGTCGGCTCGTCCCGGCGAAGCGCGACGAGGGCGACGCAGATGAGGCCGTACATAACGAGGTGCAGGAACGAGGCGACCTCCGCGAGGATCGTCACCCGACCGGTGGCGGTCAACGCCAGGATCGGCCCGCCGGCTAACCCGAGCGCGACGTGGGGCGTCCCGTACCGGAGGTTGATCCGGCTCGCCCATCGCGGGAGCAGGGCGTCCCGCGAGACGGCGTAGACCGCCCGCGAGGTGCTGAGAATCGACGCGTTGGCGCTCGAGATCGTCGCGAGGAGGCCGCCGAAGACGATCGCAACCGCGCCGATCGGACCGAGGTAGTGGCGGCCGACTTCGACCATCGCCGTCTCGCCGAGGTCGGCGAGGCGCTCGCTGCCGAACGCGCTCGTCGCGACGAAGATGGTCGCGACGTAGAGGACGCCGACGATGACCACGGAGCCGACCATCGACAGCGGGAGGTTCCGACCGGGATTGCGCATCTCGCCGGCGACGGTCGCGATCTGCGCGAAGCCGAGATAGGAGGTGAACACGAGCGCCGCAGTCGTCAACACGGGCACCGCGCCGAACGGCGCGAACCGTTCGGGCGCGGCCGGTTCGCCGACGAGACCGAGGGCGTCGAGTCCGCCGAATCCCAGAAAGAACGTCAGTATGGACAACAGCAGGGCGACGATCCCGTTCTGGAGTTTCGCCGCGTTCTCCGTGCCCGTGACGTTTAGCACCGTGAACCCGGCACCGAACAGCAGCGCCAGCGGGATGACCCAGCCGTTGCCGACGGCGATGCCGAGTTCCGCGAGCGTATCGACGGCGTAGTAGCCGAAGCCGACGAGGTAAAACGCCGTCGCGAACACGAGCCCAAGCCACAGCGACAGGCCGACGACGGTCCCGGCGAGCGTGCCGAGTCCGCGCGAGATGAAGTAGTAGCCGCCGCCGCTTTTCGGCATCGCGGTCGCCAGTTCCGACGCCGGCAGCGCCACGAACAGCGCGATCACCGCCCCGATCGCGAACGAGCCCGCGGCCGCGGGTCCCGCACGCCCCGCCGCCAACCCGGGAAAGACGAAGATGCCGGCGCCGATCATCGTCCCGATCCCGATCGCGAGACCGCCGGCAAGTCCCAGCGTCCGCTCGAGTTCGGCGTCCTCGGTTTTCGTCGCCGCGTCGGTTTCGACCGTCGGCTCGATCCGCGGCGCCTCGTTGTCGACGTTCGTGCCGCCGCCCCGCGGCGTATCGGTGTCCATAGTCGGTCCGTAGCCTGTGGGTGACTATACCACGCACGCTCTTGGTACTGGGGGGCGTCGGTTGCCGTCCCCGCCTGTCGTGCCATCCCAGTCACCCGCGCGCTTATCCCCGTCGCCGTGGGAGAGCGCGTATGGTCTCTCACGTCCTCGTCCCGATGGACGGCTCGGAGATGAGCGAACGCGCCCTCGAGTACGCGCTCGAGGTCTATCCGGACGCCGAGCTCACGGTCCTGCACGTCGTCGGCGAACCGTCGCCGATGTGGGCGGAGGCGACGGGACTCGCCCTCGCCGACGATCTCGAGGCGGAAGCCAGAGAGCACGCGGACGCGATTTTCGACCGCGCGCGCGAAATCGCCGCGGACGCCGACGGCGATGTGACGCTCGATACCGAGATCGAACTCGGCCATCCCGTCCGCGCGATCATCAATCAGGCCGACGACTACGAGACGGTCGTGATCGGGACCCACGGCGGAACCGTCGCCGACCGCGTTTTCGTTGGCAACGTGGCGGAACGAGTGGTTCGTCGCTCGCCGGTGCCGGTGGTCGTCGTTCGGTAGATCCCGTCGCCTCGAGCACGGCATCGGACTGCCCCTTGCCGAGGGTGTTGTACGTAGCCTGCTCGAGTCGGGCTCGCGCGCTTCGACCCGGTTCGACCCGTCGGTCGGACGACAACTGGAACCGCGAATGGGCGCGTTTTTTAGGCTTCAATCGCATGATCTCCTGTTGTGACGGAAGTACTACTTATCGTGGGAATCCTTACCGCAATCTTCGTCGGCTACAACATCGGCGGCTCGACGACCGGTCCGGCGTTCGGTCCGGCCGTCGGCGCGAACGTCATCACCAAGCTGATGGCTGCCGGCCTGATGTCGATCTTCTTCTTCGTCGGCGCGTGGACGATCGGGCCGAACGTCGTCGACACGCTCGGGAACGAACTCGTCCACACGACGGACGTCTTCACCATGCGCTCGAACGTCGCCGTCCTCTTTTTCATCGGCGGCGCCCTGTTCGTCGGCAACTACGCCGGCGTCCCCGCCTCGACCTCGATGACCGCCGTCGGCGCGATCGCCGCGCTCGGTCTCGCGACGGGCGAACTCAACTGGAGCATCCTCGGCGAGATCGTCGTCTGGTGGATCGTCGCGCCCATCATCGGCTTCTGGGTCGCCGGCGTCGTCGGCCGGTACTTCTACCCGCGGATCAACGAGTGGGTCGCTATCGAGGCCAACCGCGACGGCCGACAGATGATTACCGTCGACCGCTCCTCGATCGTCCCGCGGCTCCAGTTCCAGGATAACGCCACTCGTCGGGAGATCACCGGCGCGTTCGTCGTCGTGGGAATCGGCTGTCTGATGGGCTTTTCCTCCGGGACGAGCAACATCGCGAACGCGATCGCGCCGATCTACGGCACCGGCGCCCTCGACATGTACACGCTGATCCTGATCGGGTCGGCGGCCGTCGCGATCGGCTGTTACACGATCGCCCGCCGGACGCTGGATACGCTGGGTAACGACATCACGAACCTGCCGCTGACGGCGGCGATCGTCGTCGCGGTTATCAGTTCGACGATCGTTATCGTGCTCTCCTCGATCGGGGTCCCCGCGAGCTTCGTCGTCATCGCGACGATGAGCATCATCGGCCTCGGCTGGGGCCGAGCGACGCGCACCACGACGCTCTCCGACGCCCGCCGCGGCGAGGAGACCCGCGTCTCGGTCGGCGCCCTCACCGCGGAGGAAGAGGGCGAGCAGGCCCCGAGGATCGGCGAGGAGGAGCCCGAGGACATCCCGAAAGCTTCCGACCTGTTCGATCCCTCGACGACCGCCCGGGTGATCCTCATGCAGAACGTCGTCCCGATCATCTCGACGGTCGGCGCGTACCTGACGTTCCGGTTCGTGCCGGTCTTCGGCTTCTGAGTTCCACCGGCCCGGGACCGCCCTCCGACCGCTTTCGCTTCTGCGTCCGCCTCCGTCTCGCTCGTGCGGATCCGATACGTTTCGGCCACTTTTACCCAAATCGACACGTCTGGTATAGGCGGATACAGCCGCTGTACCGCTGGATTAGTGAACAATTGAAATCGCGCGATTTCGACCCGAATATGTTCTGAGTTCTTTTTTCTTTCCGGCTCGATCCCGATACTTCGCCACTCCTTCTCTTACTTTCCGTCGAATTGGCAATTCATGTGCAAAGACAATTTAGGACTGAACAGCAAGCTATACCAGTGCGGCCCGTGAATCATCGAGTGATGCCCACGGTAGAATACCTCAACTACGAAGTAGTGGACGACCAAGGCTGGGACATTTACGACGAAGAAGTCTTCGAGAAGGCCGCCGACGCCGGCCTCGACGACGAGGACTACGGCACGCTCGACGTCGCCGAGGGCGAGTACATCCTCGAGGCCGCCGAGGCACAGGGCTACGACTGGCCCTTCTCGTGCCGCGCCGGTGCGTGTGCGAACTGTGCTGCCATCGTCGTCGAAGGCGAAATCGACATGGACATGCAGCAGATCCTCTCGGACGAGGAGGTCGAGGAGAAGAACGTCCGCCTGACCTGCATCGGTTCGGCCGAGACCGACGAGGTCAAGATCGTCTACAACGCCAAGCACCTCGACTACCTGCAGAACCGCGTCATTTAAACTGACGCACCTGCCCGAGCTTCCGATTTTTTGCGCGCCCGCCCTGGTCCGCTCGAGCGGTAGCGCCGCTTCTCGTTTTCCTGCCGTCGTTCGTGCTGCTCGCTTCGGAGCCGCGTCTACGTGTCGACGCTCCGTGGCGGTCGAAAATCCCGTCTCGGTTTCGGTTCGATTCGTCCCGTCGTCGGTGGCCGGATCACCGCTGACGGGCTCGGTAACCGTTAGTAGCCGGCCATCCACTCGCGCGCTTCCTCGAGGTCCGCCGTGTGCATGAGCTTGTACGGCATGTCCTTGACGTCCTCGACGAACTCTTCCGTGTCCATCTGCGAAATCACGCTCTCCTGGTGGACGATCGCGGAGTACTGCAGGCCGGCGTCGACCATCTCCGGATACCACTCCGACTCGAGCCACGCCAGATCCTCGTCGTCGTGGGCCTGAATGCCGCTCGTGTCGTGGATGACCTTTTCGACGCTGTTGGACTGGACGTACTCGAGGAGCGCGTTCGCGCCGTCCTTGAACCGGTCCCCGCTGGCGAACTCGTCCCAGGTGAACGTGACGGTGTCGATGTCGTCGTCCCACTCGATCGTGTACAGGTCGGTGTCTTCCTCGACTGTTTGCGCCATGGCCGCAAATTCTGCGGAATCGAAGTAAGTCTTCTTGCCGACATATCGCGATCGCCAAAGTGCACAGTATATGATGATTCTGCAGCCGGCCGTTCGTTTTATGTCGGCTGCGCGGATGGACTCGCGTATGACCGACGAAACCGGGGGAAGCGACGCCGATTCGGCCGAGCAGACGCTGGCCAACGAGGTCGGCGACTCCGTGACGGAACTGTTGAATATCTCGAAGATGGTCTCCGGCAGTTCCGAGGAGATCAGCGAGCTGGCCGACGAGCAGTCCGAGACGATGCACGAGATCGCGGACGAGGTCTCGACCCTCTCGGCGACCGTCGAGGAGATCGCGGCCAGTTCGAACCAGGTCAAGGAAGTCAGCAGCACCGCGGAGGACCTCGCGGACGAAGGCTGTGACGTCGCCGAGGACGCCATCGACGCGATGGACAACGTCGACGACGCGAACACGGACGTCGCCGAGGCCGTCTCCCGGCTCCAGGATCGGATCGACGAGATCGACACGATCGTCGAGGTGATCAACGAGATCGCCGATCAGACGAACATGCTCGCGCTGAACGCCTCCATCGAGGCGGCGCGCGCCGGCGAGTCCGGCGACCGGTTCGCCGTCGTCGCCAACGAAGTCAAGAGCCTCGCGGAGGAGTCCCGCGAGAACGCCGAGGAGATCGAGGAACTCGTCGCCGATATCAAGGACGAGACCGACGAGACCGTCGAGCAGATCTCCACCGCGAACGAGGAGGTCGAAACCGGTATCGAGCACGTCACCGAGACGGTCGACATCCTCGAGGAGATCGACGACGCCGTCACCGAGGCGACCCAGGGGGCCGAGGAGGTGGCCGCCGCGACGGACGAACAGGCGTCCTCGACCGAGGAGGTCGCGACGATGGTCGATTCGACCGCCGAGAACGCCCAGACGGTCGCCGGCAAGATCAGCCGCGTCGCAGCGGCGAACGAGGAGCAGCGCGAGAAGATCCAGGAACTCGGCGAGCGCGTCGAGTGACCGGCGCCCGCTCTCGAATCCCCCGACCCCGGTCGAGCCGAAACAATAACACCACCGCGCTCGAGAGACAGTGAACGTGACACTCGCCGCCGTAGCCGCGACCGTGGCGACCGGTCCGGATCTCCTGCGACTCGTCGCCCTCCCGGTCTTCGCCTGGGTCGCCGTTCGCGACATCAAGACCAGGCGCGTCTCGAGTACCGTCTGGGTTCCGCTCGCGCTGTTGGGCGCCGCCCTGCTCGTCTGGGAGGCCCAACTGGCTCGAGCCGCGGGGCCACACGCGTGGACGACCGAGTTCCTCGTGCCGGCCGCGATCAGCCTCGGCTTCGTGGTGCCGATCGCGTACCTGTTCTGGTGGTTCGGCGGCTTCGGCGGCGCCGACGCGAAGGCGCTGCTCGTTCTCGCACTGCTCTTTCCAACTTTCCCGGAGTACGCCGTCGGCTCGTGGACGCTGCCGCTGACGACGTCGCCGCTGGGCGCGCTCTCGTTTACGATCCTGACGAACGCCGTCGTCGTCGCGGTCGCCATTCCGGTCGTGCTCGCCGTTCGCAACGCCCTCGCCGGCCGCATCGCGCCGGTCATGGTGCTGGGCTGGCCCGTCGCAACCGAGTCGCTGCCCGAGCGCCACGGCCAACTCCTCGAGACGCCCGAGGGCGTCTCCCTGAGCGGCCTCGACCTCGACGCCCTGCGGATGTACCTCCGCTGGCGCGGGCTCTCGCTGGCCGACGTCCGCGCCCACCCGAAGGCCTATCGCGACCCGGCGACGCTCCCCGAGGAGCCGAACCCGCCGACCGACGGGGCCGTCGACGCCGACGTCCGCGGCGACGGCGGGACCGCCGCCGGCGACCTCGAGCGGGAGCCGCCGCGGTCCTCGCCGGCCCGAAAACGCACGTTCGACGATCCCTGGGGCGCCGAGGCCTTCCTCGAGGACATCGAAGGGTCGGCCTACGGGACGACGCCCGCGAAGCTTCGAGCGGGGCTCGACGTGGTCGCGGCGGAAGAGACCGTCTGGATCTCGCCGGGGACGCCGTTTCTGGTCCCGGTATTCGTCGGGCTGGTGATCGCGGTGACCTACGGCCATCTGCTGCTGGGCGCGTTCTTCTGACCTTCTGTTTCTGTTTTCCCCGGTACCGATCCTCGTGCCCTCAGTCGAAGCCGACGACCCGCTCGTAGAGCGGCACGAGCGCCGTCCAGAAGACGACGAAAACGGTGCCGACGACGACGATCGCGAGCCACGGTCGCTGCGCACCGCTGCGGCCGGTCGGCGGCTCGTTCAGCAGGAGGACGAACGTGACGACGAACAGCAGACAACAGAGGAGGACGCTGCCCACCTCGAGCGCCGTGGCGACGGGGCGCTCCTGCAAGCGGGCGACGATACTGACGAGTGGCATACTCGAGGCTCACACCGGATCGGCAAAACAGTCACGGCGTCGCGTGGTCGTGGCGCGGTTCGGCGACGGCGTTGTCAGGCGCCGCAGCCGGCGAGCCGGCGAGCCGGGTCAGGCTCGAGACTCGATGTCGTCGGCGATGTCGTCGAGTTCGTCGTCGTCCAAGTCGGGTCGCTCACCAGCGACGGCGTGGATGGGGCCGCCGCCGTCGCCCTCGAAGCGGGGGACGATGTGGCAGTGGACGTGGGGCACTTCCTGGCCGGCGGCCTCGCCGTTATTGAAGGCGACCGTCGTCGCATCGGCGTCGACGGCCTCCTCGACGGCGGGAACCATTCGGTGGATCGTCTCGTAGAGGTCGGTTGCGACGTCCTCGGGGACGTCGTTCAGCCGTTCGTACTCGTCTTTGGGGATGACGAGCGTGTGGCCCGGCGCCAGCGGGTTGGCGTCGAGAAAGGCCAGCGTGGTCTCGTCTTCGTACACGACTCGAGCGGGGATCTCCCCCTCGACGATCTGGCTGAAGATCGTGCTCATACGCGAGTATGTGTCTGCTCGGCGTAAGAAGGTTACTCGGATCGACGGCGAAGGGCGCGCTTGACCAGCGGATCGATCGGTTCGAACGACAGTTTATCCCGGTAAACGATCGGCTATTCGCGATAACTCCGGTAAACTATCCGGAATTAGCGTGTACTGTCACTGTCTTCATTATCACGCCGTTCCTCGAGACGACGTGCCCACGCGGGCATCGTGGCGCTGGCGGGGGACGACACTCACGCATTGACACACCCACACCACACCACACCACACCACACCACCGATCACCCACCACGCACACTGCTGTGACCACCGCCACCGCAACGGTCCACGCTATCGATTCTTTCCGGTACGAACTCGCCGGACCCACCCGGCAACTGACGGAACCGTAACTCGTTACCGCCGCGCTATGCCGTCGATCACGTCGTCTCCCGGTTCGGAGCGGACCGACTCGAGCGCGGACGCTGCGCCGGACCGTCCCAGACAGGGGTCCCTCCCGGCCATTGTTTATCAACTAGACGGCGTTTTGAACCCGATACTATTACCTATCCAACAACCATTTATAAAATATTTTTGCATTTTGGAGTATATAGCACTATAAATGTTAATTGACCTCCGGGTATAGATACTGTATGTCGTTCTTCCGTTGCACTGCGATTCGAAACCGGCACGCGCTATCGACCGATCCGACAGTCCCTTCGATCGTGCCGAATCGGAGGGCCGACACGTGGTAGCGGTGCTGTACGCCATCGAGCGCCCGTTCATGCGAAAGACCTTCGAGGCGATCGATCGACACGTCACTCTCGAGTCGGCGTTCGTCCCGGTTCGAGCGGACGCGCGCGGCTGTAGCGACCGGATCGCCGAGATCGAGGTCGACGACCCCGGTGCGGTCGACGAGAACGTCCGAGCGATCGACCCGTCGGTCGTCGTGTACAACCACCGGTTCGGCATCGATCGATTCTCGTTTCCGACGGAGTATCCGCTCGTCCACGTCCGCCACGGCGCGTCGATCGGTCGCGGCGAGATCGCTGTCACGACGGAGACGATCCTCGAGCACGTCGCCGTCGCGCTCGCGCCGGGCGAACGCTGGGCGGCGGCGTACCGGGCCGCCGCGCCGCCGGACGTTCGGGTGACCGTCGTCGGGATTCCGGAGGCCGACGCGCTGGTCGGCGCGCCGCCGCCCCGCGAACGCCGGGTGCTGTACGCGCCGACCAACTACATGGTCGGTCGCGGCGCGTACGTCAACACCGCCCGCTCGGTCGTCGAGTGCTTCGCGAACACGGCGTACGAACTCCTCTTTCGGCCGCATCCGACCGATCGGCGCGAGGGACCCGGACTGGCCGTCACTCAGGAGTGCAGAGCGCGGATCGCCGATCTCCCGAACGTCGTCTTCGATACGGCGACGACCCCGACCGAGAGCATGCGTCGATCGGACCTGCTCGTCTCGGATTACTCCGGTTCGATCGCCGAGTGGCTCCACACCGGTCGGCCCCTCGTCCAGCTGACCGCCATCGACGCGCCGGACCGCGAGGTGCCGCCGATCGGCGTTACGACGGACGCGATCGACCTCGAACTCGTCGACGACCTGTACCGCAACGGCGAGCCCGCCGACGTGCGCGACCGTCGCGCGGCCTGGCTCGAGGCCCTCGGCATCCCCATGGACGGCCGAGCCGGCGAGCGCGCCGCCGCGGCAGTCGAGGAGGTGTGCCGATGCGCGGCGTGATCCTGGCCGCCGGTCGCGGTCGACGCATGGGCCACTACACCGACGACGTCCCGAAGGCCTTCCTCGAGTTCGACGGTAGGACGCTGTACGACCGCCAGCGTGCCCTTCTCGAGCCCCACGTGGACCGAACGAGCGTCGTCCTGGGCTATCGTCACGAGACCGTCGTCGACCGGTTCGATCCCGCGGATCCGATCGTCCTTCACGACTGGGAGCGGTACGAGAACGCCGCGTCGCTGTTGCTGGCGCTCCGGCGCATCGACGACGACGTGCTCGTGCTCAACGGCGACGTGCTCGTCGACGCGCGCGAGGTCGGTTGGCTGACGGACCAGTTCGACGCCCTCGCGGGCCGTCTCAACCTCGTCGGGTGTATCCCGGGGCTGCAGAACGGGGAGACGGCGATCCGCTGGGACGAGTTGGGTCGCGTGACGGACTACGGACTCATCGAAGGCCACCAACACGCCGGCGTCGGAATCGTGAGCCGTCGCCACCAGGAGACGGCGATACGGATCCTGCGAGAGCGAGTAGACGACTGGTACCCCTGCGTCTACCCCCGAACGCCGACGCGGCCGTCGTTGCTCCCGGCCGATCACCACGTCGAGATCAATCGCCCGACCGACCTCGAGCGCGCTCGAGCGTGGCTCGCGTCAGACCAGATCCGGTGTTCGTAACCCGGCCGGACCGGACGCAGTCGCGAACGCGGATCCCATCGCGGCGCCGCGACCCATTCGCCGAGTGCTCTTTGACACAAATTCAACTTTCAGCGAATTTCAGCCAAATTGTCGGGTATTCGACGCCAGAACCAAAATGTTGATGCGTTGTGGCTCCCCCGAACCGGATAGATGGAGATTATCGGCCATCGCGGCTGTGCAGACCAGTTTCCGGAGAACACCCTGTTTGCGCTGCGCGAAGCCGCCCGCCGACTACCCGCGGTCGAAGTCGACGTTCGACGGTGCGGGTCGGGCGAACTGGTGGCGTTTCACGACGACACGCTCGAGCGCGTCACCGGCGTCGACGGTCGCGTCGCCGAGACGCCGTGGTCCACCCTTCGCGAACTCGACGTACTCGAATCGGGCGAGTCGATTCCCCGCCTCGAGGCGGTGCTGCAAGCCGTTCCGGACGACGTGACCGTCCAACTCGAACTGAAAGAGCGAGGAATCGCGTCGGATACGTTGCAGTTGGCGATGGCGGCCGGGGCCGACGTCCGCGTCTCGTCGTTTCTCCCCGAGGCGCTCGCGGAGATCGAGTCGAACTACCTGGACGTGCCCAACGGGCTACTCTTCGGCGACGAACCCGAGGAAAACCTCTCGCGGGCCGTCGACCTCGACTGTACGCACGTGTTCCCCCACTACGACCTCTGCGTCGAAACCGACGTCGTGTCCGCCGCCCGCGAGCACGGCTTCGACGTCATCGCCTGGAAGGCCGCCCGGACGGCCGCCGACGTTCGGGCGCTTCGCGACGCCGGCGTCGACGGGGTCACCGCGGACCGCTGGGACGTCGCGCCGTCCTCGCCTCGAGTGACCGTCGAGTCTCGGTGATCGGAACGGCGGCGTCGCGAAACCGGCTCTCGCGTCACCGACGCTGAAATCGCTCCGCAATACCGCGCCGACGGCCGAATCCGTTACTCGTCGGCGCGTCCGCACAGTTCCTCGAGCGTCTCGCCGATCGCCGCGAGGTACTCGTCGGGCTCGTAGCCGAGTCGGCCGATCCAGACGTCCTGATACGAGGGGTGGAGGATCGGCACGAGCCAGACGTCCAACGTTTCGCAGCGAACCGGCTCGAGCACGCAGTCGACGAACCCGTCCAGTTCCTTCCCTTCGGCCGCCAGCACGGTCGTCGTCGCGTGCTTGCCGGTTGCGAGGACGACCGCCGGATCGACGGTCTCGAGTTCGCTCAGCAGGTGCGGCCGGCAGTTCGCGCGCTCCTCGGGCGTCGGCTCGCGGTTGCTCGAGGGGTCCTCGGGGTCGGCGGGGAAGCACTTGACGGCGTTCGTGTAGTAGGCTTCGTCGTCGTAGCCGACCTGGGCCAGCATCCGCCGGATGCGCCGGCCGGAGTGGCGCGAGGTGTAGCCCTTCCCGGTCCAGTTGCCGCCCTTCCAGCGGTCGGCGTCCGGGTTGCCGGGACCCGGCGCCTCGCCGACGACGACGACGCTCGCGTCGAGGGGGCCGGTGCCCCACGAGATGCACTCGCGGGTTTCGGCGAGCGCGGGACAGCGCGTACAGTCGGGTTCGATGACGTTGCGCGACTGCGGGAACGGCGGGTCGGTCGGCGGACTCGAACCCGTCTCCGAGCCCGAGTCGGTGGCATCGCTCGAGTCCGCGTCCGCGTCGGCGCTCGAGTCGGACGGAGAAGCGTTCGGTGGGAACACGCCCGCGTTTCGGTACTCAGCGGGCTTAGGTTGCCCGGGTCGTGGCCCGTCGAGCGTGAATCGTCCGGGTCGCGGGTCTCGGCGAGCAGACACGATGGGACAAGTTTACGTTCTCCCAGCGGCATTTCAGCGCTAAT
The DNA here is from genome assembly GCF_003610195.1 of Halopiger aswanensis. Taxonomy (NCBI): domain Archaea; kingdom Methanobacteriati; phylum Methanobacteriota; class Halobacteria; order Halobacteriales; family Natrialbaceae; genus Halopiger; species Halopiger aswanensis. The sequence goes on from NZ_RAPO01000003.1 coordinate 687,350, forward strand.
GACGTCGCTCGACCCGGAACTCATCATCGAATCGCTGTCGGTCCTCTTCTACGCGGTCGCCGCCAGCGCGCTCACGATCGCCGGCATCGCCGCCGAGTACGCGAGTACGCAGCACCTCGGCGCCGGTGAACAGACGGTCGCGCTCTGGCTCGCTGCCATCGGCGCCGTGATGATCTACGCCGGCGTCTACGGGCTCGGGTACCAGAAACTGCTCGTGGAAGTGCGCACGCGACTGAACTGATCTCTGATCCGATCGGGTCGGTACTCGTTCTCGTCCGGTCTTCGTTTTCGACGCTTCGCCGTTTTCCGTTCGCTCCGCCTGCTCGACGTTGTCTGCCTCGAGGCTGCGCCGCTGCCTTCGCCTTCGCCTCCGCCTCCGCGTCCGCGCCTGCGGGACCGATTCCCCTTTAATGTCTGAGCGAATCACGTCACGTATGAGCAGGTTCGGCGAGGTCGACGACCAGTACGACCCCCACGAACTCGAGCAGCGGGTGTTCGAGTACTGGGACGAGGTCGACGCCTACGAGCAAACGGTCGAGCACCGATCGGACGGGGAATCGTTCTTCTTCGTCGACGGGCCGCCGTACACCTCCGGGTCGGCCCACATGGGGACCACCTGGAACAAGACGCTGAAGGACGTCTACCTCCGCTTCTTCAGGATGCAGGGGTACGACGTCACCGACCGCCCGGGCTACGACATGCACGGGCTCCCCATCGAGACCCGCGTCGAGGAGCGACTCGGCTTCGAGAACAAGAAGGACATCGAGGAGTACGGCGAGGAGAACTTCATCGAGACGTGTAAGGAGTACGCCGAGGAGCAACTCGAGGGCCTCCAGGCGGACTTCCAGGACTTCGGCGTCTGGATGGACTGGGACGACCCCTACAAGACCGTCCGGCCGGAGTACATGGAGGCCGCCTGGTGGGGCTTCTCGAAGGCCGCGGAACGAGGACTCGTCGAGAAGGGCCACCGCTCGATCTCGCAGTGTCCCCGCTGTGAAACCGCCATCGCGAACAACGAGGTCGAGTACGAGGACGTCGAGGACCCCTCGATCTACGTCAAGTTCGACCTCGCCGAGCGCGAGGGCTCGATCGTCATCTGGACGACCACGCCGTGGACCGTTCCCGCGAACACCTTCGTCGCGGTCGACGAGGACGGCGACTACGTCGGCGTCCGCGCCGAAAAGGACGGCGAGGAGGAACTGCTGTACGTCGCCGAGGCCAAACACGAGGAGGTCCTCCGCGAGGGCCGCTACGAGGACTACGAGGTCGTCGAGGAACTGTCCGGCGAGGAACTGATCGGCTGGTCCTACGAGCACCCGCTCGCCGAGGAGGTTCCGGACCACGTCGACGCCGAGGGCGCGTTCGAGGTCTACGACGCCGACTACGTCGACACGCACGGCGACGGTACCGGCCTCGTTCACTCCGCGCCGGGCCACGGTGAGGAGGACTTCGAGCGCGGCCGCGAACTCGGCTTCCCGATCTTCTGTCCCGTCGGCGGCGACGGCGTCTACACCGAGGAAGCCGGCAAGTACGAGGGCCAGTTCGTCAAGGAGGCCGACGACGAGATCATCTCGGATCTCGAGGACAACGACGCCCTCCTTGCCTCGGGCACCGTCGACCACAGCTACGGCCACTGCTGGCGCTGCGACACGGGCATCATCCAGATCGTCACCGACCAGTGGTTCATCACGATCACCGACATCAAGGACGAACTGCTGGAAAACATCGAGGACAGCGAGTGGCACCCCGACTGGGCCCGCGACAATCGCTTCCGGGACTTCGTCGAGGAGGCGCCCGACTGGAACGTCTCGCGCCAGCGCTACTGGGGCATCCCGCTGCCCGTCTGGACGCCCGAAGATCGGGACGACGACGAGGACATGATCGTCATCGGCGACCGCGAGGAGCTCGTCGACCGCGTCGATCAGGACGTCGATCCCGATGCGGTCGACCTCCACAAGGACACGGTCGACGAACTCACGATCACCGAGGACGGCACCACCTACACCCGCGTCCCCGACGTCTTCGACGTCTGGCTCGACTCCTCGGTCGCCTCCTGGGGCACCCTGAACTACCCCGAGGACGACAGCCGGTTCGACGAGCTCTGGCCCGCCGACTTCATCCTCGAGGCCCACGACCAGACGCGGGGCTGGTTCTGGTCGCAGCTCGGCATGGGAACCGCCGCGATCGGCGACATTCCCTACGAGGAAGTGCTGATGCACGGCCACGCGCTCATGCCCGACGGCCGCGCGATGAGCAAGTCCAAGGACATCCTCATCGACCCCCACGAGGCCATCGATCAGCACGGCCGCGACGTCATGCGCCTGTTCCTGCTCTCGAACAACCCGCAGGGCGAGGACATGCGCTTCGACTGGGACGGGATGCAGACGATGGAGAACCACCTCCGCACCCTCTGGAACGTCTTCCGGTTCCCGCTGCCGTACATGCGGCTCGACGACTTCGACCCGCAGGAGACGACGCTCGAGGACGTCGATTCGGACCTCGAGCTCATCGACGAGTGGGTGCTGGCCCGCCTGCAGTCGACGAAGCAGGAGATGACCGAGCACTTCGAGGACCGCCGCCAGGACAAGGCCGTCGACGCCCTCATCGACTTCGTCGTCGAGGACGTCTCGCGGTTCTACGTCCAGGCCGTCCGCGAGCGCATGTGGGAAGAGGAGGACAGCGCCTCCAAGGAGGCCGCCTACGCGACGATCTACCGCGTCCTTCGCGAGACCGTCGCGCTGCTGGCTCCCTACGCGCCGTTCATCGCCGAGGAGATCTACGGCACCCTCACGGGCGACGCCGAGCACGACACCGTCCACATGTGCGACTGGCCCGCGATCGAGGAGTACTGGCAGGACGAGCAACTCGAGGAGGACGTCGCCTTCCTGCGAGCGATCGAGGAAGCCGGCGCGAACGCCCGCCAGCAGGCCGGCCGCAAGCTCCGCTGGCCCGTCCCGCGCGTCGTCGTCGCCGCAGACGACGAGCGCGTCGCCGACGCGGTCGAGCGCCACACCGACCTGCTCGAGGACCGGCTCAACGCCCGCGAGATCGAACTCGTCTCCGCGGAGGACCGCTGGGAGGAGCTCCAGTACAGCGCCGAGGCCGACATGAGCGAACTCGGACCCGCCTTCGGCGACCGTGCCGGGCAGGTCATGAACGCGCTCAACGAGGCCCGCATCGACGACCCCACGCTCGAGGCGCTCGAGGCGGCCGTTGATGACGTGCTCGAGGACGGCGAGTCGCTCGAAGAGTCGATGGTTTCCTTCGTCACCGAGACGCCCGACGACATCGCCGGCACCGCCTTCGGCCTGAACGGCGACGACCGCGGCGTCGCCTACGTCGACGCCTCGCTGACCGAGGACATCGAGAGCGAGGGCTACGCCCGCGAGGTCATCCGGCGCGTCCAGGAGATGCGCAAGGACCTCGACCTCGATGTCGAGGAACGCATCGCGCTGGACCTCGAGATTGCGGACGACCGCGTGGCCGACCTCGTTTCCGAGCGCGAGGACCTGATCCGCGAGGAGGTCCGCGCCGACGAACTGCGGGCGGTCGAGGACGGCCACCGCAAGGAGTGGGACGTCGAGGGCGTCCAGATGGAGATCGCGATCGAGCCGCTCGCGGCGGCCGAGGCGTCGGACTGATCCGATCTACCGTCGCAGCGTGAGCGCTCGCTGACTTTTCTTTCGTCTCGCTCGAGCCCGCGACGCTCGAGTCCGTGACGTGACCGGTGTAGCCGCCACTCCGGCGGCCGACACCACAAAGGACTTGACGGTCAGTTTCAAGCGTACGTTCATGCGCGCCCGGGTTGCCGTCGTCTTCTTCGTCGTTCTCCTCGTTGGCTCACTCTCCGCACCTGTCCTCGGACTCGCCGCCGGCGGGGACTCGAGCGGTGCCGTCGCCGAACCGACCGGTACCGAGACCGCTTCGATCGGGGCGGCGAGTTCGTCCGCTTCGTCGCTGTCAGCCGCCTCGTCGGCCTCAAGCGCGACGCTCCACCGGACGACGACGTTGCGCCAACTTCCCGACCGACCGGGGACGTACGAGGCCGAATTCAGCTTCCGGGTTCCCGACGCGGTCACCGAACTCAACGTCCTCCTCACGCCCGATGCGACCGTCCAGTCGGCTCGAGGGTTCGAGGGAGGAGACGAGAAGGGGACGGTCCGGTGGACCGAGATGACCGACGAGCCGACGCTTCGGGTGACGCTGCCGGCGAACCGGACGGCGGTCGGTCGGAGTGCCGTCGCGGCGACCGGCCCGTCGGGTTCGACCGCGAGCGCAACGTCGAACGCGTCACCGGCGACGGCCGCCACGTCGCGGGACGGCTACTCCTTCGTCGAGACCGGCGACTGGGGTATCGTGCAGGTCCCCGGCGGCTTCTCCTACCGCTACACCGCGCCCGTCGCCCTCGAGGAAACAGTACAAGTCGACGGCCCGGGAGCGACCGGCGGCGACATCGCCGTCTTCGGTCCGGTGACGGAGTACGAACGCGCCGTCGACGGCGGCTCGGGGACGATCAGGTTGGTCGTTCCCGACGCGGCCGACCTACAGGAGGAGCCAGAGGCGATCTTCGACGAACTCGAGGCAGCACGGAACGGGCTCGACGTCGGTTCGGCCAGCGATGAACTGTTCTTCGTCGCAGCGCCGACCGACGCTGACTGGGGGCCCAGAGGGGTCCAGTACGGCCGCGCTGACGCGTGGGTCGCTGCCGACGCCGAACTGTCCGACCCCGGCAGCGCCTGGCTCCACGAGTACGTCCACGTTCGCCAGGGGTACACGCGTTCGTCCGTCGGCACGACGAGCGAGACGGCGTGGCTCGTCGAGGGCCAGGCCGACTACCACGCCGCGACGTTGGCCCTCGAGCACGGGTTGATCGACTACGCGGACGTTCGGGAATTCCTCGCGGACGGCGAGCGCTCGCCATACGATACCGACGTCCTCGCCGAGCCCGACAGTTGGTCGGATGACCGGACGCCCTACGTGAAGGGACGGCTCGTCTACGGCGAACTCGACCGGCAACTCCGGCTCGCCACCGACGGCGACCGAACGCTCGCGGACGTCTTCCGACGGCTGAACGCCAGGGAGGAGCCGGTGACCGAGGACGCGCTGCTCGCGGCGCTCGAGGACGCGGGCGGCGAAGACGTCCGCGCGGCCGCGGAGAAGTACACGCGGACGAAAGCGGTACCCGAGATGTGGGATCGGGACGGCCATCAGCAGGCCTTCGACCAACCCGTCGCCGAGTTCGAATACGGGATCGACGCGGACGGGATTCGCGTTGCGGGCGAACCGTGGGGCGCGTGGCGACACGGGAGCGGCGAGAACGGGTCGTTCGGATCCGTGGACGAGCAGGGCGGGGAACGTACGATCGCCGTCCCCGCCGACGAATCCGTTCGAATACCCGCGACGATCGCCAACACCGGAGATCGGAACGGCACCGACGACGCGACGCTACAGGTGAATGGGGACGTCGTCGACTACCAGCAACAGCGCCTCGAGGCCGGCGCGGCGACGACCGCGAATCTCTCCTGGACGCCGACGAAACTCGGCACGTACGACGTCCGCGTCGGCGCGGAGAAACTGACGGCGGTCGTCGTCGGCGACTCGAGCGTCCGGGTGACGGACCTGACTCTCGAGCCCGAAACCGCTGCGCCCGGCGACCCGATCGTAGCGTCGGCGACGGTCGAGGCGACCGGCGACGGCCCCGGTGCCACCCTCCTCGAGTTTCGGACGGCCGAAGGGAAAACTACGATCCCCGTCGCAGTCGCGGCCGACGAGACCGCGACGGTCGAGCACGAACTGCGGTTCGAGTCCCCGGCGCGGTACGAGGTCGCCGTCGGACAGCAGTCCGCAACCGTTACCGTCGAGAACCGATCGCGGCCGCCGGCCGACCTCGAGGAAGTTCCCGGATTCGGCGCGCCAGCAGGGATTGCAGCGCTGGTCGCACTTCTGGCAGTCGCACACGTACTCTCGCTGCGGTCGCGGCGCCCGTAACGGCGGCGTCGCAGTCGTCGAATTACTCCTCGTCCTCGATCGTCACCAGAAACCGGCAGGCGTCGATGTCGTCTTCCCGATCACACGCCTGCTCGGTGACGGTCCCGTCCGCGTCGAAGGCCGCGAGCAGCCCTTCGAGAACCCCGTGGGCCAGCCCGCAGTAGGTCGTCTCTCGGTGCGTCTCGTAGGTGACGGTCACCTCGTCCCCGTCGCGCCGACTCGAGACGTCCGGCAGGGACGCTTTCTCGGTCGCCGCGTCGATCTCGGCGGTGACGGTCTCGAGGTCGGCGAGCAGCTCGAGGATATCCCGATCGGTCCGAATGTGGGCGTTGAACGTCGAGAGCAGTTCGGGGGCGAGGGTCCGGCCGAATCCCCGTTCGATGGTCCGCCGGTCCTGCGGCGCTAACTCGGTCAGCGTCTCGAGGACGGCGTCGATCTCGCGGTCGTCGTAGTGAGACACCTGCAGGTACAACTGCGGCTCGAGGTCGGCGCGGTCGACGACGCGCTCCCACGTCTCCTCGTCGGTCCGATCGACGACGTACGTTTCGAGCGTTTTGTGGACGATTCCGTGCATGCTTCGGGGGCGGCTGGTACGACGGGTGCGGCGGCGGTCGGTCAGCGGACGGTCGGCACTCGTCTGCAGTTGCCGGTCGCCCCGCTTCGTTCTATCGGCCCGCCGGTTTCCCGCTCGAGTCCGGGACGGTACGGATTCGCCTCGCTTTCGTATTTATTTCCTCCCGCGCTCGAGCCGCGACCGATTGCCACACGCCTCAGAGGTGTGACGCCAGTACGGGCGCGACCGAGACGGCGCTGGCACCGCGTTCGATCGTGTCGGTGCCGTAGATCGCCTCGACGCCGGCCCGCGAGAGCTTCGCGTACGCGTCGCGGGCGAGCAGCGGATGGACGCAGGTGACGAAGACGCGGCCGACGCCGCGGTCCGCGAGGACGCCGACGGCCTCGCTCATCGTCGACCCCGTCGCGATGATGTCGTCGGCGACGACGACGTCCCGCCCGCTCACGTCGACGTCGCTGGGCGTGATCTCGACCTCGGTCCCAGAATGACGGGTCTTCTCGAAGTAGTCCGTCTCGCCCTCGCCGTAGGCGTCCCGGACCGTCTCCGCGAGCTCGATCGCACCCGCGTCCGGAGAGAGGAAGACCGGATCCTCGAGATCGGCCGGCAGCGGCTCGGCCAGCCGGCCGGCGGCGTCGACGGCGGTCGCCGTCGGCTCGAAGAACTCGCAGACGGCCTCCTCGTGGGGATTGACGGTCAGCACGCGGTCCGCGCCGGTCGAGATCGCCCGTGCGACCGCCCGCGCGGAAACTGGATGGCCCGCTTCGAAGGCCTCGTCCTGGCGGCCGTAGCCCATGTACGGGAGGACGGTGACGACCTCCTCGGCGCCGGCCTCGCGGGCGGCGTCCTGCAACTGCAGGAGTTCGACGTGGGCGTCGCTCGAGACCGTCGAGGCGACGATTACCGCCCGGTCGGGATTCGAATCGGCATCGGCGAGGCCGGGGACGGCCGCGAGCAGTTCGCCGTCGGGAAACCGGTCGTACTCGACGGCGGCGAGCGGTTCCTCGAGTTCGGACGACAGCGCCGCGGCGAGGGCCTGCGACGCGGATCCGCTAACGATCATATTCGGGAGGACAGTGCGCGGGGTAAACCCGCTTTCGTTCTCGCGGTCCGCGTTCTCGGCGGGCCGAACTCGAGCGGTGGCTCACTCGTCGTCGCCGGTCGCAGTGTCGGCTGCTCCATCGCTGTCGAAGCTAGTGCCGCCGTCGCCGCAGGGACCGCCGTCGGTGTCGCTCAACATCTTGAGCGCGCCGCTGCGATCGATCATGGCGACGAGGTTGAGACAGGCGGGATCGTTCCACTGCTCCGGTTCGACCTGCGTGAGGTCGGCGCCGTCGAGGCGGGCCATCAGCCGGAACGAACCGGCCTCGGTCGGCCAGTCGCGCTCGAGTGTGGTGCCGTCGCCGGCCGCGAGTTCGTGGGTGGTCCAGTGTTCGATTTCGCCGTCGAACTCGACGAGGACGTCGACCGTGTGCGAGCGGTCGTGGACGTTCTCGATGCTGATCTCGCCGAGGGCGGTACCGTCGGCCGCGGAGTCGCCACCGTCGTCGGTGTCGGTGTCGCCGCTGGAACCGGACTCTCCGCCGGAATCGGCGGCCGAGTCGGCGTCGCCGGTTCCATCGTCGTCGTTTTCGCCCTCGTCTTCTGGGTTGGTTCCGTCGGAGTCGTCGCTGGCGTCGCTCGAGCAGCCGGCTATCACACCCGCGAGTGCAGTGCCGGCGCCGGCGAGCAGTCGTCGACGCGGTAGCGCTGGCATGTACGAGTCACTGCAGTTCGGGTAGTTAACTTCCCGTCAGACGCGCGGCTGACGACACGGTCACTCGAGGACGCGACTGACGGCCCGGTCACTCGAGGACGGGCGCGCCGATTGCGAGCCCGGTCGCGTCGGTTACGCCGATGGGATGGGGGCGCCACGCTACCGGCCCGTCGTCGCTCTCGTCCTCGTCGAGCGCCAGAAACGAGCCGCGGTCCGTGACGGCGTAGACTGCGTCGCCGTAGCCGACGGCGACGATCGACTCCTCGGGTCCCTCGCGTTCGGTCCACTCGTCGTCCGCGAGCGTTCGGACCGTACCGGCCGCCGAGACGGCGATCGCGCGCGTCAGTCGGCCCGGTTCCGTCCGCGGATCCGCGGCGACGGCGTCGAACGCGCCCTCGGCCAGTTCCATCCAGCCGTTGCCGAGTTTGTACAGCCCCTCGGCGGTCGCCGCCAGCGGGACGCCCGCCGCGGAGACGTCGCGGACGTCGGTCAGCCCGACGTGATCCAGCCCGCCGCCGTGAACCCGGTAGACGCCGCTGTCGGTCCCGATCAGATCGCCGTCGATCGCCCGCACGGTCGCGACGGTCTCGTCCTCGAGCGTCTCCCACTCGCCGCCGTCGCGCTCGGGGTGCCAGCAGGCGACGGTCCCCTCGGGACCCGCTGCGACGAGGTCCGTCCCGTCGTAGCCGACGGCGACCGCCTCGCCGAAGCCGGTTTCCTCGAAGGTGAGGCCGTCGTTTCCATCCCTCTTTTCTTCGGCTGCGTCCGCAGCCGACTGGGACGAGGCGACGCGTACGTCCGTATCGGTCGCGATCGCGACCGCCTCGCCGTCTACTGTCGTCGCGACATCGCGTGCGTCGCAGCGCTCGCAGAGGCTGAATTCGCCGACGGCGTCTCCGGCGACGCGGACGCGGACGACGCCCATCGAACTCGCGACGTACGCCTCGAGCGCGCCCCCGCGGTCGCCGTAGACCCGCTTCTCCTCAATCGAATCCATACGAATACGTGGGCGGCGGCGCCCGAAAGCGTTCCGTCTGCGTCGTCCACGCCGTCATCGCTCGTCGCTGCGGCCGATCGCGGTCCGTGGTGACGCGCTGCGCACGCTGTGGCGCTCCGGAATTCCTTTGAGGGGGCCGGTAAGACTAGCGCCTGATGGAAGTGTTCGGATCCAGCGGGACGCGCGGCGTCGCGAACGAGGAGCTGACGCCTGCGTTCGTCCTGCGCGTCGCGAAAGCAGCCGGAACGGCGTGGGGGGCCGACCGGGTGGGGATCGCCCGCGACACGCGATACACCGGGCGGATGTTAGCCGATGCGGCGGCAAGCGGCCTCGCCAGTACGGGCACCGATGTCGACCGGCTCGGCATCATTCCCACGCCGGGTGCACAGTCCTACGCCGAACGCGAGGGCGTCCCCGTCGTCGTCATCACGGCCTCGCACAACCCGCCGCAGTACAACGGCGTCAAACTCGTCGGCCCCGACGGCATCGAGCTCTCGATCTCGGATCTCGAGACGATCGAGGAGACGCTGCTCACGGAGTCGTTCGCGGTCGCCCCGTGGGACGAGACGGGCCGCGTCCGCGAGGTCGACGGCGTTACCCGCGACTACGTCGACGAACTGCTCGCGGCGGCCGACCGCGAAACGATCGCGGACGCCGACCTCACCGTCGCGCTCGACCCCGGCCACGGCGCCGGCGCGCTCACCAGCCCCGAGTTCTTCCGCGAACTGGGCTGTCGCGTCGTCACCGTCAACGGTCAGCCCGACGGCCACTTCCCCGGCCGCGACCCCGAACCCGTGCCGGAGAACCTCGCGGACCTCGGGCGGCTGGTCCGGGCGACCGACGCCGACATCGGTATCGCTCACGACGGCGACGCCGACCGCGCGATCTTCTTCGACGAAACCGGCGAGTACGTCGAGGGCGACGCCACCCTCGCCGCGCTGGCGGCCGCCGAACTCGAGGCCGGCGACACCACGGTCTCCGCAGTGAACGTTTCCCAGCGGCTCGTCGACGTCGTCACCGACGTCGGCGCCGATCTCGAGCTGACGCCGATCGGCTCGACGAACATCATCACCCGCATCCGCGAACTCGAGGCCAAGGGCGAGCGCGTCCCGATCGCGGGCGAGGGCAACGGCGGGGTCTTCTTCCCCGGGTTCCGCCTCTCGCGCGACGGCGCGTTCAGCGCCGCCCGGTTCCTCGAACTCGTCGCGGAGCGGCCGGTCAGCGAGATCGTCGCACCCTACGGCGGCTACGCCAATATCCGGCGCAACATCGAGTACGAGTCGACCGCGGAGCGCGACGCCATGCTGGATGCGGCCGCGAACCACGCCCACGCCGCCGACGCCGAACTCAACACGCGCGACGGCTACCGGCTGGATTACGGCGACGCGTGGGTGCTGGCCCGCCCCTCCGGCACGGAACCGCTCGTGCGCATCTACGCCGAAGCCCGCGACGCCGACCGCGCGACCGAACTGGCCGACGAGATGTACGAGACGCTCGCCGACGCGAAAGCCGACGCGTAATCCCCGTTTTCTTTGCCTGCAGTAGGTCTTTCCGTCCGTTCGTCGTGTCCGCAACTGAGGAGACCGTGTGGATCGTGATCGGAACCGGACGGGACGGACTCGAACGGCTCGAGGCGGATGACCGACCGCGATAGTCAGGGGGCAGCCGACCTCGACAACGGCGGTCACGATGACGGTAGCAGTCACAGCCCCGACAGCGACGGCGACGGGGACGGACGAACTCAGACTGATAGCCCGCCGGCATCACAGCCCGATTCGCTGCACGCCACGGACTCCCGATTGGATGACCTGCTGCAGTGGCTGTTCCTGTACGGGAATCGGATCGCTTTCTCGAGCGCGCTGCTGGTCGGCGTCTTCGTCGCCTGCCTCCTGTTGATCCGCGTCCAACTCATCACCCCGGCCGAGGCGGACGATATCACCGCCATCGCCGCTGCGCTGATCGGCGGCATGCTCCCCTTCATCACCGTCGTCCTCGCGATCAACCAACTCATCCTCTCCGCGGAGTTCGGTACGACCGGCGCGTTCTTCGAACGTCTCGAGGCGACCCGCGACTATCGGCGGACGATCGAGGATCACACCGGCACCCAACCGAGTCCGGCGGAACCGTCCGATTTTCTGCGAGTGCTGATCGAGGCGAAGCGGCGGACGGCGCTCGGACTCCAGAACATCTGTCGCGGCGCGCCCGACGCCCTCCGGGCCGACGTCGAGGCGTACGTCTCGATGACGATTCCGCGAGACGCCGAGGCCATCGCCGCCCTCGATGATGCCACGTTCGGCACCTTCGACGTGATCTCGGTCATCCTCCACTACAACGATCCCTGGCAACTCCAGGAGGTGCGCCAGCTTCGGTCGACCCACCGCCACGCGCTCTCGGCGGCCGCCGAGAACCAACTCGATCGGCTCGAGGACCTCCTCGGCGACATCCACGTCGCTCGGCAGTACTTCAAGACGGTCCACATGCAACAGGAGTTGGCGGACCTCTCGAAGCTCCTGCTGTACGTCGGCTTTCCGACGCTGCTGGGCGGCTCGTTCGTCGTCGTCGCCTACGGAAACCTCCTCGCGCTGGAGCTACACCCCTGGGTCTACGTCGCGGTCGTCAGCACGACGATCACGGCGCTGTTCAGTCCCTTCGCCGTGTTGCTCGCGTACGTCCTGCGGATCGCGACGGTCGCGCGCCGCACGGCCGCCGACTTCGGCCCGTTCGTCCTACAGGAGCGGGTTCCGGGCGAGGACCTCGAGACCGAGAGGAACGACGGAGAATAATGGACTCGAGCCTGGCGCGTTGGCCTCGTCAAGACCGCAACTCGCTCCCGTACCGCGCGCCGACCCGCTCGGTCGCGAGCAGGATCCGGTGCGCGATCACGAGGACGACGACCGTACAGACGATCAGCGCACCCTCGAGCGGCGCAGAGAGCAGGCCGAGCGAGACGATCAGGGTCGTCGCGCAGGCGGGCGGGTGGCGGGTGTCGGTCGCGAGCATGCCGCCGGCGGTCAGGGTCGTCGCGACGACGCCGCTGGCGGCGAGGCGCAACCCCGCGAGCGAGCCGGGATCGGTCGCCGTCGTCATCGAGACGCCGGCCCCGAGCAGGTGATAGGCGAGCAGGCCGGCGGCGACGCCGATCGCGTGGCCGCCGATCACCCGGCGGGGCGACGCGGCCTCGCTGTCCTGAAAGAGCGCGAGTACGAACGCGGAGGGGCCGAGGCTCGGAAACAGCATCGGCAGCCCGGTGAGCCACGCCAGCGCGGCCGTCGTCGAGATGAGCAGGCCGGTGTGGAGCGTCGTCCCCGTCCGGTCGTCCATACCGGCCCCTTGTCGCTCGACGTGAAAACCTCGGCGTTTCACCCTCGAGTCCGGCCGCTCCGCCGATCGCTACGGAACGATCGTCACCGGAACGGTCGCCTGCCGCGTCACGGTCTCCGCGACACTGCCCAGCAACATTCGGGAGACGCCCGAGCGGCCTTCGCTCCCCATGACGATCTGGTCGACGCCGCGCTCCTCGGCGAACTCGAGGATCGCCTCCGGCGACTCGCCGCCGATGACGGTCGCTTCGACGGACCGCCCGTGATCGTCGGCGATCGAGCGGACGTCCTCGAAGAGGGCGGGCTCGGCCCCGCCGTTGCCGTCGGCGTCGGTTAGCTCCGGACCGCCGCCGTAGCCCGCCTCGAGGTCGTCGACGGCGTGGACGACCGTGATCTCGTCGTCCGGGTGGATCGAGAGCGCGTGCTCGAGGGCTGCGCGGGCGGTTTCGGAGTCGTCCATCGGGACGAGCAAGTGACGGGTCATACACCGCCTTTCGAGCGCGATTCGGAAAGTGATCGGGGTGACCGAACCGTTCCCGGTGCGATCTAGTTGCTGGATTTAAGAAAACCGCACCCGAACTGGCCGAAACGACCCGTTCGACCGCCCGCTACCCACGACCGATGACCGACACCGGCCCCACACCCGATTCGAGTTCGAGTACCGCCGATGCCGACACCGAGACCCACTGGTCGGATCACGTTCGTATGCTGGCGTACGTGACGTTCCTCCCGGCGATTGTGTTTCTCGGCCCGCTCGTCGCGATCGCCGTTTTCGCGCTCGTCTGGCTGTTGCTTCCCGATCCGAACGCGGAAGAGCAGTGACCACCACACCTGCACCCGCACCCGACCGGATTCCCGTCTCGCGAGCGCCGGTCCGGACTACACCGGATCGTCGACCTCGAGCGCCGCTTCGAGCGCCCGCTTTTCCTCGCGGAGCGCCTCGAGTTCGGCCGCGACGCGGCCGTCGGCCAACCGCTCGCGTTCTTCGGGTGTTAGCTGGACGACCGCCTGCGCCGCAGTTTGGAGCCGCGCGTAGTCGATATCGGGATCGGTCAGCAACGCCCGAACGTCCCGAAGGGCAGCGACGGTGTCTTCGTCCGCGACGCGCTCGACGAACGGTCGGTACTCCCGCGTCCGGCGGCGGAGGACGCCCGCCGGCCCCGGCGGCCAGTCGATCGTCAGCGGTTCGGCGTCGATTCCATCGAGGAAGGTTCGCTGGGTCGCGACGCGGCGCTTGAGCCGGTCCGCGTCCGCGACGTAGTGTTCGAGTTTCGACCGCGAGTAGTCGGCGTACTCGAGCAGTTCGGGGATCGTGTACTCGCCGTCGGCGCTGGTGTCGACGTACTCCTGCAGATCCTCGGGTGGCTGGTGGTACTCGACGAACGGGTACCACCGGCTCCGCTCGAGCAGGGCGAACACCTCGCGAACCGACGCTTCCTGACGGTACTGCGCGAACGCCTCCTGAACCGCGTCGTTGTAGGTCTCGATCGGCTCGCGGAGGCGCTCGACCGGCGCGTCGAGGTCCGCGTCGCCCAACTCGAGCAGCCGCTCCTTGGACGCGATCTCGTCGCCGATATCGCGGCGGCGCTTGGCGGCGTCTTTCCGCGCCGCAGCGAGGGCCTCGCGGGCGGCCTCGCGCTCGTCGAGCAGGTCGGCGAACGTCGCCGCCGGCTCGAGGGCCTCACGGGCGCGCTCGAAGTCGGACTCGCTGAGCCGGCGCTTGTCGATGGCGTCTAACGCGTCCTCGAAGGCGCCGCGAGCGGGGAGGTCCTCCGGCAAGTTTTCGACGAGCGTGGCGAACTGGCCCTCGAGTTCGACGTAGGCCTTGAAGTTCTCCTGGCCGGTTCCCGTCGCGCGGTCGACGTAGTCCTCGAGGAGTTTCGTCGCCGAGCGGTAGGCGTCGGCGGCCGTCTCGACGGTGTCCGCGCCGCGGTCCTCGATGCGTTGCTGTGCGTGGTCGAACCGCTCGCGAGCCGCCTCGAGCGCCTCGAGCGGCGTCGCGTCGGTCGTCGGTTCACCGGCACCGACGGCGTCGCCGGTGCGGTGAGACCCGTCGCGGTCGCTCATCATCCGTTACTCGTGGTCATCGTAGACCGCATCGGGGTCGAACACCTGCTCCCCGACGTTCTCGCCCTCGATCGTCCGGTAGAAACACGACCGGTGGCCGGTGTGGCAGGCGCCGCCCGCCTGCTCGACGAGATAGAGGATGGTGTCGGCGTCGCAGTCGACGCGGATCTCCTCGATCGTCTGTCCGTGGCCGCTCGTCGCGCCCTTCTCCCAGAGTTCGTCCCGGCTGCGGGAGTAGTAGTGCGCGCGGCCGGTTTCGCGGGTTCGCTCTAAGGCCTCCGGGGAGACGTACGCGAGCATGAGCACCTCGCCTGTCTCGGCGTCCTGTGCGACGGCGGGGACGAGTCCGTCCTCGCCGAAATCGACCGCAACGGCGTCGTCCATGTCCGTGTGGATGTTCGTCGGAGCGATAGGTCTTTTGCCGCGATCAACGCGTGGTCGCTTCCTGCCGGCGGCGATCACGCGTCGTGGTGACCTCCCCGTTCAGCCGCAGATGCGTCGAAGTGCAGCCAACTCCAGTAGAATCATGTAGACCCTATTCGATGCTCTCCATAATTGATGATCGGGGATCGCTATCCCGCCGTGTCGCTGCACAACGTCGCCGAACTCGCCGCTCCGGAGTGGGCCGCGGACGGCGACCAACTCTGTCGCGTTCCCGAATCGGTGGGCGCGGCGTTAAACGTCAGCGCCCGCGAACGGGTTCGCGGCCCGACGAACAGCGAACTCCGCTTCGTGCCCGAGCACGACGAAGCGGCGATCGAAGTCACGCTCTCCGCGGCCGACCGAACGCGAGTATGGCCGTTCTGGGGCGAGTTCCGGCCCTGGCAGCCGTTCGAAATCGGCCCCGAACCCGCGACGCACGCGTTCAGCGTCCCCGACCGACTCGCGAAACTCGAGGCCGGTCCCGATGTCGACACCGGCCGATTCGACCCGCGGGTCTGTCGGCTTCGCTTCGAGCGCGCCCCGTCGGTCGCCGTCCACGACGTCGCGGGCGACTGCCGGCCGCCGACGACCGCCGAACTCCCCGAGCGGCGGTACCTCGCGTACGGCACCTCGATCACCGAGGGGGCCGCGTCCTCGGCGCCGCACCTGAACTACGTCAGTCACGTCGCCCGCGAAATCGACGCCGACCTGCTGAATTTCGGCTGTTCGGGCTCCGCGTACTGCGAGCCGGCGATGGCCGACTACCTCGCGAGCCGCGACGACTGGGACGTGGCGACGCTCGCGCTCTCGGTGAACATGGCGAACCGCGGGTTCACCGTCGACCAGTTCCGCGAGCGAGCCGACTACTTCGTGAACCGGATCGCGGCGGCCCACCCCGAGAAACCGATCGCGTGCGTGACCCTGTTCCCGTACTTCGCGGACGTCATCGAGGGCGGTGACGCCCGGCGGGCCGGCGACTTCCGCGCCGCACTGCGCGAGGTCGTCGCCGACTCCCCGCACGAGAACCTCTCGCTGGTCGAGGGGACCGAGTTGATGGACTTCACCGGCCTGGCCGCGGATCTGCTCCACCCGGGCGACACCGGCATGGAAGCGATCGGCGAGGGACTGGCCGCTCACCTCGAGGCGCGACTCGAGTAACGGGCCGGCCGATCACGCAGCGATTCTGGGCGGCCCGCTCGGTGCGTCGCTTCGACTGTCACCGGGTTCGAACGGTATTCGATCCGTTACAGTCACGACTCGATTACCTCTCACGCAGCGAGACAGTCGCCAGCCGTTATCAGTGCCCTCGTGGTCCCGGCACGTATGAGCGACTCGCGGACCAAACTGACACGGCGCGGCGTCGTCGCGCTCGCGGCGGCCGGGCTCGCCGGCTGTATGAACAGCGACGAGACCGCAGACGAGGGCAACGGCACGGAGAACGGAACCGACGCCGAAGCCGATACCGGCGATGGCGACGGTGACGAATCGCCTGACGGGATCGACAACCCCGCAGACGCAGTCGGTGGCGAAACGCCACCGGAGCTGGACGTGCCGGCGCTGCACGCGTGGCTGGTCGACAGCGAGTTGGTCACCGACGGCAACTGCCGATTCGATTACACCCGCACGATCCCCGAGGACTTCGGGTCCAACATGCCGTCGTTCCTCAGTGTTTCGCCCGCGACCGTCGACGCCCACCTGTTCCAGTCGTTCAGCCAGGTCTTCATCGGTTCGTTCGACGCGGAGACGATCGTCGAGAACGCCGCCGACGCCGACGCGTTCACGGTGACCGGCGGCTACAGAGGGTACGGCGTCGTCGAGCACGACGGCGACGGCCCGCCCATCGCCGTCGGCCGCGACGCCCTCGTCGTCGGCGGGGACTACGAGCAGCGGATCGACGCCCGCTACGGCGACGGCGAACGCCTGCCGGAGCAGGATCCCGAGTTCCAGCGGCTCTTCGAGGAGTTGCCCCACGAGAACACGATCTCCGGGCAGTACGACAGCCCCGCGGACGAGGACGTCACCGTCGAGGAAATCTACCTCTGGGGCGTCTCGGGCGAATCACCCGACGCGGAGACGATGACGTGGGTGTTCCTCTTCGAGGACGAGAGCGCACTGACCGAGGACGTGCTGGCGGAACTCGAGAACATCTCCGGCGGCGTCGAGTCCTCGGCGATCGACGGGCGGATCGCGCGGGTCGTCGGCGCGCCGCCGAACCTCGAGTCGGCGTACGGGGACGGTGCCGCCGGATCCGGTGCGGGCAACGAATCCGAGTGAGACGGCCCGACTGAAACGGCCCGGTCGAGACGCTCCCGACTCGATGTCGACTCGAAACGCCGCAGGAAAATCGCGATCCGATCGGGTTAGATCGACGGAGACCCGTTATCGCGGTTAACTCGTGACGATCAGGACTGGCCGTTCAGCGTGATGTAGTTGACGCCGATGATCCGCTCGTCGTCGTTGAGCTCCGCCTTCGCCTCGTCGGGGACCTCGCTGTCGACGTTGTAGACGGTCAGGGCCTCGCCGCCGTGGGCTTCGCGGGCGTTGAACATGCCGGCGATGTTGACGCCGTGCTTGCCCATGACCGAGCCGATGAGGCCGATGACGCCGGGTTCGTCGGTGTTGCGCGTGACGACCATCTTGCCGTGCGGGATGGCGTCGACGCGGTAGCCGTCGACGCGGACGATGCGCGGGTCGTCGCCCGCGAACAGCGTTCCGTCGACGGTGACCGCGTCGTCGTCGTTGCTCACCGTGACGGAGATCAGGCTCTGGAAGTCCTCGGCCTGCCGCGTTTTCGATTCGGTGACGTCGACGCCGCGGTCTTCGGCGATCTGGGGCGCGTTAACCGCGTTAACCTGCCACTCGAGCGGTTCGAAGACGCCCTTCAGGGCGGAGGCGGTGACGAACTCGACGTCCTCGTCGGCGATGTCGCCCTCGTAGGTGACTTCGACGTTCTCGATGCGGCCCTCGAGCAGTTGGGCGGCGACCTTGCCGGCGGTCTCGGCGATGTCGATGTAGGGCTCGACGCGCGGGAAGGCGCTCTCGTCGATCGAGGGCGCGTTTAGAGCGTTCGCGACGGGTTCGCCGACGAGCGCGGCGTTGACCTGTTCGGCCGTCGAGGTCGCGACGTTCTCCTGGGCCGCCTCGGTCGAGGCGCCGAGGTGCGGCGTGACGATGATCTCGTCGTGCTCGAGCAGCGGAGAGTCCGCGGACAGGGGCTCCTCGGCGAAGACGTCCAGCGCGGCGCCGGCCAGCGTGCCGTCCTCGACCTTCGCCGCGAGGGCGTCCTCGTCGACGACGCCGCCGCGGGCGCAGTTGATGAGGTAGCCGTCGCCGAGCATGTCGAGTTCGTCCTCGCTGATCAGCCCCTCAGTTTCGGGCGTCAGCGGGGTGTGGACGGTCAGGAAGTCGGCCTGCTTCAGGCTCTCCTCGAGGTCGACGAGTTCGGCGCCGATGCGCTGGGCGCGTTCCTCGCTGATGTAGGGGTCGTAGGCGACGATGTCCATACCCAGCGAGTCGAGTTTCTTGGCGACCTCCTGGCCGACGCGGCCGAGGCCGACGACGCCCAGGGTCTTGCCGTTGAGTTCGGCGCCGAGGTAGTCGCTTTTGGCCCACTCGCCGTCCTTGAGGCGGATGTGGGCCTGCGGGATCGATCGGGCGGTCGCGAAGGCCATCGCGACGGTGTGTTCCGCGGCCGCGCGGACGTTGCCCTCGGGTGCGTTCGCGACGATGACCCCGTGGTCGGTCGCGGCGTCGATGTCGATGTTGTCGACGCCGATGCCGGCGCGGCCGACGATCACTAACTCGTCGGCGGCCTCGAAGACCTCCTCGGTGACTTCCGTCCCCGAGCGGACGATCAGCCCGTGCGCGTCGGAAACCGCCTCGAGGAGGTCCTCGCCCTCGAGTTCGTAGCCCGTTTCGACCTCGTGGCCGGCGTCTCGGAGTGCGTCCAGACCCGCGTCGTCGATGGGGTCCGTGACCAGAACCTTCATGCGCGAGACAATCAGGTCGAGCAGGTAAACCCTTCCGTTGTGTCCCCAACTGGCAAAAACTACCTCGCAGCGGACAGTATTGATGCGGATCCGAGTTACAATTCCGCGCAGGCGGCGGGTCGCGCACCCGACCGCGAGTCGGGCGATTTCGAACGACCCGGCGACGCGACGGCTCGCGGTCGCTCGCCGACGCCGCCGCTGGGTCGTACTCGAGTCAGGATCTCGAGATGAAACGGGCGGGTCCAGCCGTACGGATCAGTCTCGAGTCCGCGTCTCTTCGCGGCCGTCATCGCCACCGTTCCATCCGTCTTCGTCGTCCGTCGCCCGCGGAACGCGGATGGTCACGCAACTGCCGCCGCCGGTTCCGTCGACGCCCGACTCGTACTCGAGGTCGCCGCCGTACTCCTCGAGCACCAGCCCGACGAGCCAGAGGCCCAGGCCGTTTCCGTGGTCGAGTTGCGTGATCGGTTCCTCGTTGAAGATCCCTGTGCGCTCGGGTTCCGGAATGCCGGGGCCGTTGTCGATGACGCGGATTGCGATGTCGGTCTCGGCGGTGGCCACGTCGACCTCGATCTCCGGCCGTTCGTCGGTGTGGCGGACGGCGTTATCGATCACCTCCTCGAGAACCGTCTGGAGTCGGGAGTCGGCGGCTGCGATCGTCGGCCCCGCCGATTCGGTGCGGTCAGTCACCGAGATCACGCTTTCAGGGTATTGATCGCGGAGGTCAGCAATGACCTCGGCGAGGACGTCCTCGAGGACGACCGGTTCGCGGGGTTGCTCGCCGCCGAGAGTCGCGGCGGCCAGTTCCTTCGCGGTTTCGTTCGTCTCGATCAGTTCGGTTGCGGTCGCCGCGATCTCTGCGACGTACGCACAGAGATCGTCTGTACGGTCGACGGGCGGTGAGTTTGCGTCCGCCTCTCCGTCTGCACTCTCGCCGTCGACCTCGCACTCGAGTTCCTCCAGCAGCAACTCCGCGAAGCCGTGGATCGCGTTGAGGTCGTTTCGCAGGTTGTGCCGGAGCAGCCGGTGGAGAACCTGCAGGTGCCGCTCGCGTCGCTTGAGGGCAGTCACGTCCCGGCCTTCCACGACGAGCAGTTGCGGCGCACCGCCGTCGTGGTCGATCGGCCGGATCGAGAAGTCGATGACGGCGGTCCGGTTTTCTCCCCGGACCCGAAGCTCGTCACGGAAGAAATCGCCGTCGCTGGCCCGGTCGACGCCCGTCCGAGCGACCGTTCGTCCCGCCTCGTTCGCGGCGAAACAGGGCGCCTCCCACAGCGGGTTCCCGACGACTTCCCCGCGCTCGACGCCGGCGAACTCCAGGGCCGTCCGGTTGACCTCGAGGATCGTCCCGTCGGGCTCGAGGAGACCGGTTAGCTGGTACGTGTTGTTGAAAACCGCCTCGAACCGCCGTTGGCGCTCCTTCCGGTCGGAGATGTCCCGGAAGAGGCCGGTGAAGATCCGCTGGCCCTCGTAGCTGTGCTCGCGGAGGCTCACCAGCACCGGCACTTCGTGGCCGTCCTTGTGCAACGCCGGGAGTTCGATGCCGCCCCAGTCGATGTGCTTCTCGCCCGTCCGGAGGTACTTCTCGAGGCCGGCGGCGTGAGCCGGGCGGAGCCGCTCGGGGATGAGCACCATCTTCGACTCCCCGATGAGTTCGGCGGGCTCGTAGCCGAGGATCTCCTCGATAGCCGGATTCGCAAAGAGGATTCGGCTGTGTTCGTCGATGGTCAGCAGTCCTTCGGAGGTGTTCGCTACGAGCTGTCGGAAGAAATCGCCCGCGTCGAACGGCGACGGCGGCGACTCGAGGGAGTCGGCCGCAGGCTGTTCGGCGGATGGTGGTACCCCGTCGTCAGTCACGCAGGAAGTACTCCCTGCAGCAGTCATATACTTGTGGCTTCAGGTCGACTCGTCGCGGGGTCGAACTGTCGTCTCCGTCTCTCGCTCTCTCCCTCTCTCGAGTCCGTACTCCCCTCGCCGTCGCGAGTCGGGCGCGAACGAGAAACCTGAACTGGTTTATTCCGGGCCGCACAATCGGCGGTCGATGACAGTCGTCGCTTTCGACTTCGACGGAACGCTTTCGGACTCCGAGATGACGGTCCTGCTCGGGCAGCGCTGCGGGGTCGCCGAGGATATGGCCGAGATCACGGAACGCGCGATGAACGACGAGATCGGCTACGCCGAGAGCCTCCGCGAGCGCGCGGCCCTGCTCGAGGGCCTCGCCGCCGAGGAGGCCGAAGCGGCCTTCGACGAGGTCGTCCTCCGCGAGGGCGCGGCCGACCTGATCGCCGAGCTGAACGCGGCCGGCGTCACGACGGCCATCCTCACCGGCGGCTTCGAACGGGGCGTCGCCGCAGCCCTCGAGCGCGAGGGCGTCTCCGTCGACCACATCGTCTCGAACCGCCTGCCGATGAACGCCGACGAAACCGAACTGACCGGCGCGGTCGAGGGGCCGCTGATCGAGGGCACCAAGGACGACGCCCTCGAGGACCTGGCGGACGACGTCGGCGTCGCCCTTGAGGACACCGTCGCGGTCGGTGACGGCGCGAACGATCTCCCGATGCTCAAGGTCGCCGGCCTCGCGATCGGCTTCGACCCGAAGCCAGCGGTCGAGCCCCACTGCGACGTCGTCGTCACCTCGATGGCCGACGCCCGCGAGGAACTCGTCGCGGACGGCGTGCTCGAGGACTAACGCTCTCCGGCCGCTCTCGCGTTCTACTGGGCTTTTTCTCTCGGATACCGACCGACGTTGGGATATGCCAACGGTGCGTTCATTGGTTCGCTCGCCGATACCTCTCGTATGCGCGAGTTCGCTTTTACGATCACCTACGAGCGGGGTGCGGACCATCTGATGGACGTCTTCATCGAGCACCCCGGACTGTACGCGCGGACGATCTCCTGTCACGCGACGACGGACACGATGTGGCGACTGGACGAGGTGACCGGCCCTGCCGAGGCGCTATCGGTCTACGACGACCGCCTCGCGGACCTCTCGCGGTGTTCCAGCCTGCGCGGCATGGGCGGCTGTCCGATCGACTGGCACTACGAGACCCTCGCCGAACGACCGACACGACGGCTCATCTACTCGCGCCAGTCGGAGGGCGAGGGCTGTCGCTCCGTCCCGTACCTCGCCGCGAAACACCTCGGCGACGGCGCACTCTGTCGCGCCGAACAGCACGGCCACGAGTACAAGTGGCGGATCCTCGCCGAAGACGACGCCGCGGTCCGTCCCGTGTACGAGGAACTCGACGCCAATCTCCGGGACGGCCTCTCCCTCGAGTTCGAGCGCGTCACCGGCGAGACGGAGTGGCCCGACGACCACGCCGGGGGCGCCGAACTGCCCTACAAACAGCGCGAGGCCCTCGAGTTGGCCGTCGAGCACGGCTACTACGAGACGCCGCGCCGGATGTCGATCCAGGAGATCGCCGAGGCCGAGGACATCCCGACCTCGACGCTGCAGTACCGACTGACCCGTGCGGAAGCGTGGCTCGCCGAGACCTTCGTCTCGACCGACACCGGCGATCCCGTGGTGCAGGCGATGACGTCGGCGAGCGACGACTGACGGCTCGAGGGCGAGGGCTGCCGATCTCGAGGCCCATCCGTCATCGCACCCGATCGCTCGTTTTCGACTGCTAGTCTGATGCCCCGGTAACTACCGACGTCGCTAAACCGCCCGCTGAGCACGCTATTGCCGAACGTTACCGAACGTGATACCCCTCCGGAACGAGTTGGAATGTGCCGAACCAATCTCCATTCCGATGCAGCCGGTACGGTAACTCGAGTCAGATCATGTCAACTGACGACCGATCGACGGACGAGTCCGGCGTCTCGCGACGCAACTACCTCGGCCTCGGCGCCGGCGCGCTGGCGGGCCTGTCGTTCGCTTCCGTCGGCAGCGCTGACGAAAGGGAGAAGAGCGGGACAAACAAGGGCAACGCCCGCGGGAACGGCGCGGGTGACCGCCTGCTGATCACGAACGGGACGATCGTCACCGTCGACCCCGACCTCGGGATCCTCGAGAACGCGGATTTGCTCGTCGAAAACGGGCAAATCGAGCGCATCGACGGCAACATCGATGCACCCGCTGCGGCGACGATCGACGCCGGCGACGCCATCGTCGCGCCCGGGTTCGTCAACGCCCACCTGCACACCTGGCAGGCCGGCGTCCGCGGGGTCGCCGGCGACTGGTCGTTCATGGAGTACCTCGAGACGATGCTCGGGGAGATCAGCGGCCACTACGAGCCCGAGGACGCCTACCTGGGCAACCTCTTCGGCGCGCTCGAGCAGCTCAACGCCGGCGCGACGACGATCCTCGACTGGTTCCACATCGCCAACTCGCCCGACCACACCGACCGGGCGATCGACGGCCTCGAGGACGCCGGCGTCCGCGCCGTCTTCGCGCACGGCCCGCCGGGGGACGACAGCGCGACGTGGTGGGAGCAGAGTACGGAGCCCCACCCCGACGATATCCGCCGGCTCCACCGGGAGCGGTTACCGGCCAACGACGGTCTGCTGACGCTGGCGATGGGCATCCGCGGCCCCGACTACTCGACGGACGAGGTCGTGACGCAGGACATCGAACTCGCGCGCGAACTCGGGATTCCCGCGTCCATGCACATCGGCTCGCTCGGCCCCGGCGGGGTCGAGACCCTCGAGGAACTCGGGCTGCTCGGCGACGACCTGAACTACGTCCACGCCAACCGGCTCACCGAGCGGGAGTTCGAACTCGTCGGCGACTCCGGCGGCTCGGTCTCGGTCACGCCGGAAGTCGAGATGCAGATGGGGATGGGGATGCCGGCGCTCCGCCAGACGCTCGACGCCGGCGCGATCCCGTCGCTCGGCGTCGACATCGTCTCGAACGTCAGCGGCGACATGTTCGCCCAGACCCGCACGGCGCTGCAGACCCAGCGCGCGCTCGACAACCAGCCGACCGTCGAAGCCGGCGAGCAGGTCGCCGACCTCTCGCTGACCGCGCGGCAGGCCCTCGAGTTCGCGACGATCGAGGGCGCTCGCGCGCTCGGCCTCGAGGACCAGGTCGGTTCGCTGACCCCTGGCAAGCGGGCGGACGTCGTGCTCTTCGAGACGGACGACATCACCACGACGCCGGCCCACGATCCGGTCGAAACGATCGTCTTCCAGTCCGGCATCGAGACCGTCGATACGGTGATCGTCGACGGGACCCTCGTCAAGTACGACGGCGACCTCATCAACCCGGCCGCCGAGCGCCGGCGCCACCAGCTCGTCCGCTCCGGCCGCCGCATCCTCGAGGAAAGCGGCCTCGAGACGCTGGCGGAGTCCGTCGGAACCCGCGGTCGAGGTCGCGATCGTGGACGGGGACGCGGCTGGGGACAGCACGACTCCTAATCGAGAACTACCCGACGGTCCGGCGTGGTAACCCGATGTAATAGCAGGTTATTCGCCGGCCGTCCCAGCCGATCCGGATCGCTCACCGAACCCTCCGAAATCGGCGACAATCAGGCCTAATTACCCATTTCAATACCGAGCGAGTTATTAACTCGTGACCGAGTAAGTAGTTTTGATGATGTGGCAAGATCTCGTCTTCATGCTCGGAAGCGGCCTCTCGATCGTCTTCCTCGCACCGACCCTCCGAAACGCGAACGCGAACGTCCCCCTCGGGACCAGCATCCCCTCGATGGGCATCGGGTACGTCTACGCGACGACCTTCTTCACCCTCGGGATGACCTTCTCCGCCGCCGGCGCGTTCGCCGCGGGGACGATGTGGTCGCTGATCGCCCTGTTCCGCTCGCCGGCGTCCCACCAGTTCCGGACCTCGGTCGCGCTCTTCGCCCACGACCTCTCGCGCTGGTTCGACCGCCGTCGCTCCGAGCACACCGTCGCCGCCGAACAGTACTACTCCGAATAATCCGACTCCCGTCGCTCGCCGTCTGCGGTTCTCCGCCGCCGCTTCGCTCGCTTTCCTCTCCCTCTCTCGCTTCCTACTCTTCCTCACCCACCGACCTCGAGCCTCGACCCGTCGCAGTGTCGCTTCGACGCGCTATTCCGCCGTCTCCTCGAGCCACGCCTCGATCTCGTCGGCCAGCGCGCCGCGGCGGTGGATCGTCCCCGTCGAGAGATCGACGACGGTGCTCTCGGTGCCCTGCGTCTCGCCGCCGTCGAGGACGACGGCTTCGTCTCGCACCTGCCGGCCGATCTCCGCGACCGTGCGGGCGCTGGGCTCGCCGCTGACGTTGGCGCTGGTCGACGTGATCGGGCGCTCGGCGGCCGCGAGCAAGGCCATGGCGGGTTCGCAGTCGGGCACGCGGATGCCGACCTGTTCGCCGCCCGCGGTCAGCACGTCCGGGACGACCTCCCGGCGCTCGCAGAGGACCGTGACGGGTCCCGGCAGGAACTCCGCGGCGAACGCGCGTTCGCGCTCAGTCGCCTCGATGTATCCCGCTTCAATCGCCGTCTCGAACGTCGGCACCGCCAAGGAGACGGGTTTCGAGCGATCCCGGCCTTTCACCTCGAAGACGCGCTCGACGGCGTCGGCATCGAGCGCGTCGGCAGCGAGGCCGTAGACCGTCTCGGTCGGGTAGACGACGAGGCCACCCTCGCGGATCGCTTCGCCTGCGCGCTCGAGCGTCTCAGCGTCGATGTCGGGGTCGCCGTCGAAGTCGAACTCGAAACCGGATTCGTCGGCGTTCATACGCGGTACTCGCGTCGGTGCGGCCAAAAGCGTACCGTCACGCGGTGCCGCGAAACGGCAGAATAAGCCCCGCGCAGCGCTCGGATCGCCGCTACCCGCGGATCACTCGAGGCCGAACCGCTCCTCGAGGTCGTCGTAGTCGGGGAAGTCGGGCCAGTCGGTCCCGACCCAGGCGTCCTCGACGGTCAGGTCCTCGCCGACGGCGAAGACGGCGGGTCGGGGCTCGGTGATGCCTGCCATCCCGTCGAGGTCGTGGTCGATGCCGTAGTCGCGGGCGACGTCGGCGGCCGGATCGGCGAAGACGGTGAACGGATACTCGTTGTCCTCGAGGAATCGCTTGACGCCGTAGGGGGTC
Organism: Halopiger aswanensis; assembly: GCF_003610195.1. NCBI lineage: Archaea > Methanobacteriati > Methanobacteriota > Halobacteria > Halobacteriales > Natrialbaceae > Halopiger > Halopiger aswanensis. The sequence continues at coordinate 713,480 of NZ_RAPO01000003.1, forward strand.
GACGCCGTAACGCCGACGACGTGGGCCTTCTCGTCCCAGCCGCGCTCGGCGAGTTCGTCCCAGACGTACTTCGCGAGGAACGACCCGGTCATCGGCGTAAAGACGACGATTGTGCGGCCGTGTTCGGCGACCAACTCCGAGAGGCTGCGGTTCTCCCAGTACTCGTCGGTGACCAGCGGCCGGGTGAAGTCGGGCGCCTCGTCGCCGGCCTCGGGGTTGTCCGCGGGGCCGAGATCGACGACCTCGAAGTCGGGCATCAGACCTCACCCCCGTCGGTTGCGGTCGCGCCGTCGCCGTAGGTCGACTCGAGGTACTCCACGATATTCGCGCTTTCCGCCATCGTGATGCCGGTGTTCTCGTCGACGACGACCGGCACCGTCCGGACGCCGGCGACGCGCTTGACGACGTTCCGGTCGGAGTGCATCGGTTCGACGAACCGCGACTGGTACTCGAGGTCGAACTCGTTCAGCAGGCGGGCGACGCGCTCGCAGTACGGGCAGCCCTGCAGCCGATAGAACGTGATCGGCGGGTCGTCGCTCGCGGTGGTGGGAGCACTGGTGCTCGACATGTGCGGCCGTTCGGCCACAAGCGGCGTAAACGTGTCGTCGCCGGTGATCGACGCGGGCGAACCCGGAAATGGTAAACGGTTAACCGATAGGGTTCCAATGCACACCATCAATGGCGTTGTCTCCGCTGCTCGAGGCCGTGCTAGCCGTCTACGATGTCCCGATCGTGGACGTTCGACTCGCGCTCGACGAGTCGACGGTGACGATCGTCGGGACGATCGCAGTCGCCGTGCTCATCGCGCTCTCGGGATTCTTCTCCTCCTCTGAGATCGCGATGTTCAACCTGCCGAAACACCGCATCGAGGGAATGGTCGAGGACGGCGTCGAGGGTGCGTCCCTCGTCAGGGATCTGAAGGACGATCCCCACCGGCTCCTCGTGACGATTCTGGTCGGCAACAACATCGTCAACATCGCGATGTCCTCGATCGCGACGGCGATCCTCTCGATGCACTTCGGCGGTCTGGTCGGCGTGTTGCTGGCCACGTTCGGGATCACCGCGCTCGTGTTGTTGTTCGGCGAGAGCGTCCCCAAGTCCTACGCGGTCGAGAACACGGAAACGTGGTCGATCCGCATCTCGAAGCCGCTGAAAGCCACGGAGTACTTCCTCTATCCGCTGATTATCGTCTTCGACTACCTCACCCGGCAGGTCAACCGACTCATCGGTTCGACCGGCTCGATCGAGTCCCCCTACGTCACCCGCGACGAGATCCAGGAGATGATCGAGTCCGGCGAGCGCGAGGGCGTCCTGGAGGAGGAGGAACACGAGATGCTCCAGCGCATCTTCCGATTCAACAATACGATCGTCAAGGAGGTCATGACCCCGCGGCTGGACATGACCGCGGTCCCGAAGGACGCCAGCATCGACGAGGCCATCGAGACCTGTATCCAGAGCGGCCACGCCCGTATCCCCGTCTACGAGGGCAGCCTCGACAACGTGATGGGCGTCGTCCACATCCGCGACCTCGTGCGCGATCTCAACTACGGCGAGACCAACGACGGCGACCTCGAGCTCGCGGACCTCATCCAGCCGACGCTGCACGTCCCCGAGTCGAAGAACGTCGACGAACTCCTGACCGAAATGCGGGAAAACCGGATGCACATGGCCATCGTCATCGACGAGTTCGGCACCACCGAGGGGCTGGTGACGATGGAGGACATGGTCGAGGAGATCATCGGCGAGATCTTGGAGGGCGGCGAGGAACAGCCGATCGAGGAGATCGACGACCGCACGGTCCTCGTTCGCGGCGAGGTCAACATCGAGGACGTCAACGAGGCCCTCGAGATCGACCTCCCCGAGGGCGAGGAGTTCGAGACCATCGCCGGCTTCATCTTCAACCGCGCGGGCCGACTGGTCGAAGAGGGTGAGGAGATCACCTACGACGGCGTCCGGATCACCGTCGAGGACGTCGAAAACACGCGGATCATGATGGCTCGGCTGACGAAACTCGAGCAGGAGCGAGCCGAACCGGGGGCGGATGGGGACCCGGCGGAGGCGAGCGAGTCGTCGAACGGCAACGCCGATACCGGCGACGTGACGGACAGTACGGTCGAGTAGCGGTCCGATCGCAGTTCTCGCAGCCGAGTTGACGCAACGAAATAGACGCGCGGCCGCGCTCGTCAGGCCTCGGGCGCGCTCGAGTTCCGCTCGACGTACGATTCGATCTCGGCGGCGATCGCCGGCGGCACGACGATCCGTCGCGGCCCGGCGACGTACTGCCCGCCCGGCTGGGCGTAGTCGAGCGTCACGACGACGGCGTCGCCGACCGGTCGCGTGGAGACGGTCCGAATCACCGAGAGATCGATCGCCTGCTCGGGTTCGTAGAGGTAGATCACGCCCTCGTCGGGGTCGAACGCGCCGACCGACTCGAGGAACGACGAACACACGAGCGCGCCGAGCGCGAGCGGAATCGTCAGCGCCGCCAGCCCCGTAAACGGTCCCGCGCCGAGGTCGCCCAGTAGGTTGTTCTGCGAGACGTACCGACCGATGCCCATCAGGGTCACGATGATCGCACCCATCGCGATCGCACCCAGTGCGGCGTCGGCCGCCCGCTGGAGGGCCGGCCCCGACGGGGTCGAGAACGGGAGTCGCTCGAGGTGACTGCCCGTATTATCGCTCACAACGAGCGCGAAGATCGTTACGAGAATCGCCGCGAACAGCGCGACGACGATGGATTGTCCGCCGATCTGTCCGGTGAGGTCGTAGAGCCGCCAGAAGACGATAATCGTGATGACGGCGAAGAAGGTGCCGACGCCGAGCGACCACAGGAGTCGGATCGCGCGCGACGTCGTGGCGTCGCGTCGCCACTGAAGCAAGTCGTCCGGATCAGCGGGGGCGTCCGCGTCCACGTCCATATCGGAAGTCGCCAGCGCGCAGGTAAAGACCGTTCGGTCCGCGCACACGTACCCCCGGTAGTCGCGGGCCGGACGACGACCACCGGCGCCCTACAGCAGGAGCATATCGGCGGCGGCGAACCCGGCGTAGGACACGATGATCGACCCGGCCAGCGACCCGATCCACGCGAGGACGGTGTAGGCCATCTTGCGGCCGCTGACGCCGCCGCCCGCGCCGGCGGCCGCGTAGCCGCTCCCGATGATCGCGCTGACGATGATCTCGTTGAACGAGACCGGAATGCCGAACAGGACAGCGGTCTGGGCGATCATGAAGGAGGGGATGAGCGCGGCGATCGATCGGCGCGGCCCCAGCGAGGAGTAGTCCTGCGAGATCGCCTTGATCATCCGCGGCGCGCCGGTCCACGAGCCAAGCAGGAGTCCGAATCCGCCGCCCACGAGGAGCGCGGGGAGCGGCAACCCGACGTCGCCCGACAGCGGAATGAGCGGCCCGACGGCCAGCCCGACCTGACTGCCGCCCGCGGAGAACGCGACCAGTCCGCCGAGCACCAGCAGGAAGTGGCGCTCGCCGCGCTCGAGGCCCCCGCGGAGGTCGAGCGCGATGACGCCCGCCCACAGCGCCGCGATCACGACCGTCACCGCGGCGGCGCCGACGAGCGCCGAGCCGGGGAGCAGGTCGGCCGTCGCGCCGGCGATCGAGTCGCCCCCGGCCTGGCCGGGCTCGAGGATCGCAAACTCGATGTTAGCGACGAGGACGCCGACGAACGCCGCCAGCGCCATGATCAGATACGATTCGTCGACAGGTTCGGCGCGGAGCACGCGCGCGATCCCGTACGCGAGGCCGCCGCCGACGAACGGCGTCAGGATCCACAGCGCGGCGATTTCGGTGTACTTCGCCCACGCCGGCGCGCCGCCCATCGCGAGTCCGACGCCGATGACCGCGCCGGTCACCGTGAAGGCGGTCGCGATCGGATACCCCGCGAAGACGCCGATCGCGACCAGCGCGGCCGCGATCGTCAGCGCGATCGTCGCGGCCGGCGGGGACAGCGTCACGCCCTGAATAAGCTCGGCGCCGACCGCCTCGGAGACGTTCGCTCCCTGTAACACTGCCCCGACGAAACCGAGCAGCCCGACCAGAAAGCCGGCCCGCATCACCGAAATCGCGTTGGCCCCGACTGCCGGCGCGAACGGCGTCGAACCGCTCGAGCCGGCGCCGATCGCCCAGGCCATAAATAGACTGGCGACTGCGGCTACCAGAAACGTCGCAATCGTCGCGGGTTCGACCATCTACGGGGTTCTATTTGTCGATCCTACAAGTGTGTGCCGACCTCGAGGCGCGCGAAGCGGGTCGAATCGTGTCACTGAAAGGTGACGATTCAGGTCACCACCCCGGTTTTTCGGGATGATCGGGCAGAAACGACGGTATCGAATCTTAACACCTAAACCACCTCCTCGGTAGTATTACATAGAGCAATGGTGGACGAGACTGAGCAGTTCGATCGACGCACGTACTTGAAACTGACCGGAACCGCAGGCGTCACCGTGACCGGCCTCGCCGGCTGTCTCGAGGACGCCGGGAACGGCAACGGCGACGAGAGCGGCAACGGGAACGGCGATGGCGGCAACGGGAGCGGAAACGGTAACGGCTCCGACAACGACACCGACGAGAGCGACGGCTCCGACGGCTCCAGCGACATGCAGATCGTCGCCGGCACGGCGCCCGGCTTCGAGCCGTTCGAGATGACCCGCGACGGCGAACTCGTCGGCTTCGACATCGACCTCCTCGAGGCGGTCGTCGACGAGACCGAGTACGAACTGGCCGAGTGGAACGAGTACGAGTTCGACTCGCTGATTCCGGCCCTCGAGAACGGCAACATCGACGTGATCGCGGCGGCGATGACGATCACCGAGGACCGCCAGCAGTCGATCGCCTTCACCGAGCCCTACTACAGCGCGAACCAGTCGGTGCTCGTCCAGTCGGGCGGCGACTTCGCGCCGGAGGCCCTCGAGGACCTCGAAGATCGCGAGGTCGGCGCCCAGTCGGGGACGACCGGCGAAACGGTCGTCCAGGAACAGTTGATCGCCGAGGGACTGATCTCCGACGATCAGTACACCTCCTACGACAACTACGTCTACGCCGTCCAAGAACTCGAGCGCGGGCTGCTCGACGCGATCGTCATCGACGAACCCGTCGGTGCGACGTTCGCCGACAACCGCGACGTCGAGGTCGCCTTCACGTTCGAAACCGGCGAGGAGTACGGCTTCGGTGTCCAGCAGGACGCCGACGACCTCGAGGCGGCCCTCAGCGAGGGTATCGCCGCCGTCCGCGAGTCCGGCGAGTACGACGAGATCACCCAGACGTGGTTCGATAGCGACGGAACCGACTCCGAGGAGTAAGCTGACCGGCTATGCCCATAGATCCCGTCGTACCGCTCGTCGAGGCGTCGACGCTCCCGCTCGAGGCGGTTCAGGGACAGGGACACCTCCAGCTACCGCTGCAGTCCCAGCCGCTACAGGCGCTCTCCGTCGACCCGCTCTTGGTAACCGAGGAGCAGGTCGCCCGCCGCCTCGGTGAGGACTGGGCGTTCGTCTACCGCAACGCGGACTACATGCTGTGGGGCACGGTGATCACGATCGCCCTAACGCTGACCAGCCTGCTGCTGGGCTTTCTCGCGGGTTTTCCGGCCGGCGCGATCGAGGTCTACGGCGACGGCTACTCGCAGTCGTTCGTCCGGAAGGCCGGCGTCCTGTTGCGCGGGACGCCGATCCTCGTCATCATGCTGTTGACGTACTTCGTGTTGCCGATCGATATCGTCCTCGTCGCGCTCGAGCGGACGCTCGGGGCGATCGATTTCGTCCTCGGGCCGACGCCGTTTACCGCGCCGACGGACGTGCCGGACGCCTTCCTGGCGGCCACGCTCGCGCTCGGCTTCCGGAGCGCCGCCTACCAGTCCCAGATCTTCCGGGGCGCCTTACAGAGCATCGACGAAGGCCAGATGGAGGCCGCCCGCTCGATCGGCATGAGCCGCCTCGAGGCGATCCGTCACGTGATCGTTCCGCAGGCGCTGCGTCGCAGCGTGCCCGGCTTCCAGAACGAGTTTACCATCGTGCTGAAGGACACGTCGATCGCCTTCGCGATCGGGCTCGGGGAGCTACTCAAGCGCAGTCAGGACCTGTTCACCCAGCAGACGACCGCCGTCCTCGAGGTGATCCTGTTCATCAGCCTGGTCTACTTCGTACTGACCTTTACGACCAACCGGACGCTCGACTTCGTGAGCAACCGCTTCGCAATTCCAGGTGAATCGTCGTGAGCGACCATCACCCTACTGATACGGACGACCGACGTACCGAGACCGACGCATCGACCGCAGACCCGGCCGACGGCACGGCCAGTGCCCGAACGGACTCGGGCTCGAGGCCCCGGGCTGGGACCGGCGACCCGCTGTTGCGAATCGAGGACCTCCACAAGTCCTACGGCAACGAGGAGGTCCTGCAGGGCATCGATCTCGCGGTCGAGCGCGGCGACGTCGAGGTGCTGGTCGGCCCCAGCGGTAGCGGGAAGTCGACGCTGCTGCGGTGTCTGAATCTGCTCACGCCGGTCGACAGCGGGCACATCTACCTCGGCGACACGGAGGTGACGGCACCCGACACCGACCCGAACGAGATCCGCCAGCAGATCGGGATGGTGTTCCAGGACATCAACCTCTTTGCCCACCTCACCGCCCGTCAGAACATCACCCTCGGCCTCCGCAAGGTCAAGGGGATCCCGAAGGACGAAGCCCGGAAGCGGGCCGACGCCGAACTCGAGCGCGTCGGCCTCGCGGATCAGGCTGACTCCTACCCGGCCCAGCTCTCGGGCGGCCAGAAACAGCGCGTCGGGATCGCCCGCGCGCTCGCGATGGACCCCGAGGTCATGCTGTTCGACGAGCCGACCAGCGCCTTAGACCCCGAACTGAGCAACGAGGTGCTCGAGGTCATGGACGAACTCGTCGAGGGCGGGATGACGATGGTCGTCGTCACCCACGAGATGCGCTTCGCGCGCGGTGGCGCGACGAACATCACCTTCCTCTCGGACGGGCAGATCGTCGAGCGCGGCCCGCCGGACAAGCTGTTCGAGGACCCGGACCGCGAGCGAACCGCACAGTTCTTCCAGAGCATCCGCCATGAGTGATCGAACGGAGGCGGTACTCTGATGAGCGGCGCGAAACCCGGGTCCGGGTCCGGGTCCGGATCTCAGTCCACGCCCTCGATCGCCCTCGACCGGTTCCTCGCCTCGATCGCGAGCGGGGAGCGGTCGCTCGCGAGCCTCGGGTTCGTGCTCTTCTGGGGCTGGCTCGTCACCCGCTGGCTGTACGACTGGACGCTCGGCCGATGGGGAATCGGTCCCGGCGCCGGCGAACCGTTCCTCCCGTCAGCCCCGCTCGAATCCGTCGCAGCGGTATTCGAGGGCAAGCAGGTGGCCCTGCCTCTCGGGCCGGTCGCCATTCCGACGGACTGGATCGCGAGCCTGTTCGACGGCGCCGCGTTAGCGATCGACATCGCGCCCGCGCTGGCGTCGGGCGCGTGGTACACGATCCTCCTCACGATCGCGGCCATCGCGCTCGGCTTCTGTATCGCGGTGCCGGTCGCCGTGCTCCGCGTCTACGGCGGCCCGCTGCGCTGGCTCGCGCTCGCCTACACCGAACTGATCCGCGGGACGCCGCTGCTGGCCCAACTGTTCGTCCTCTACTACGGACTGCCGTTGGCGGTCTGGCTCAACGATATCAGCGTCATCGGCCGCGGATTCGTTCCGGAGTACGCGTTCTGGATCGCCATCGTCGGCTTTACGATCAACGGCTCGGCCTACCAGGCCGAGTACATCCGCGGTGCCTTAGAGAGCGTCGACGAGGGCCAACTGACCGCCGCGCGGGCGATCGGCCTCTCGAAACTCGAGGGGATCCGCTACGTCGTGCTCCCCCAGACGCTGCGGTACGCGATTCCGGCGTGGACGAACGAACTGGTCTACCTGATCAAGTACTCCTCGCTGGCGGGCTTTATCACGGTGCCCGAACTCTACTACCGCGCCAGCCGGATCGCGTCCTCGACGTTCGAGTACACGCCGATCTACGTGCTGCTCGCGATCGTCTACCTCGGGATCGTCCTCTCGGCGACGAACGTGATGGACCGCGTCGAGCGCTACGTGGCGGTCCCCGGTATCGGTCAAGTGGAGGGTCGCCAACAGGCGACGGGCGACGAGGCTGCGGCTGACGCGCCCTCCGACGAGGACACCGACCCCGGCACCGAGACGCCCGAGCGATCCGGGGCGTAAGTCCGTCTGTCCGTCCGGTTCACTCGCGCTCGTCCGTTCTGCGGCGCGTCGTTTCCCAGTCGATGTGGCGACGCACAGTTCACGCTCAGCAACCCAGCGGCTGCTCGAGCGCTCCGTCGGAGTAAATCACGGTGAGAAACAGGCGGTCCGACGGCGCTTCTCGACTCAGTTCGTCGTCGACTTCGACCCCGAGTCCTCATCGGGTTCCGGGGGCGGCTCCGCGCCCTCGATCGCCTCCGCTGCGTCGGTGTCCTTCTCGACGTCGACGTGCCAGCGGTCGATCTCGTCGTCGAACTCGGCGAGACGATCCGAGACGTCGGCCTTCAGGCCGTCGTCGTTGATGTTGACTTCGAACACGAACTGCTCGTCGCCGTTCCCGCCGCGGGCCGACTGCTGGATGTTCGCGCTGATCAGTTCGTTGTCGAAGTAGTACGGCGCCAACTGGGTCATCACGTTTTGGTAAACCGTGTCCTCGACCCGACGCAGGGCCTTGCGGCTGGCCGAGTCGGCCGCGCGCGCGACGTAATCGATCGACTCCTTCCAGTTGTCGACCGCGGCCTCGGCGTCGTCGTCCTCGAGTTGCTCGTAGGACTCCGACAGCTTCTCGCCGGCCGTCTTGATGTCCTCGTCGGGGCCTTTGCCGGCCTTCTCGCCCTTGCCCTCTTCGACGCTTGCCTGGTCGGCGGTCTTCTCGCTCACGTCGACCTCGAGGGTTTCGTGGGCCTTGGGCCGCCACTCTTCCCACTCCTCGAAGGCGTCGGCGAGTTGTTCCTCGTCGCGGTCGTCGGAGCCGTCGGGCTCGGTGTCGTCGACGCTGACGATATCCTCGTCGGGGTCGTGGACGCCCGCGTCATGGAGCGCGCGGGTGATACGTTCGCCGTGCTCGACGACGTCTCCCCAGTCACCGCGAACTTTGAATCCCGAGATGCTCTCTTCCATTCGGCTGACCGGGTAATAGGTGCGCGTCGGTATAAACTTCTCCGCCGTCTCGAAATCTGCGGGGGTCGGTGCGGCCCACGCGGTGGCCGGCAGAACCGACAGTAACGTCCTGCTCGCAGCGGTTTCGTCTACATCTGGGTCATCTGGCCGTGCTGGCCCTGCTGTCCCATCCGCTCCTGCCGAGTCATCGGCTCCAGCTGTCCCTGCTGGCCGACTATCCTCAGCACCGTTTCACAGGAGTTCATCGTCCGCTCGATCGTCGCGACCGTCTCCGCGATGTGGGAGTGTTGCTGGCTGTACTGGCGGATCTCCGGCAGCCCCTCGGTCGCAACGCGGATGAACGTCTCCGCGAGTTCGGGGCCGAACATCGAGTCGCGCGCGAGCATCTTCTCGTTGAGTTCGGCTATTTCGGCGATATCCTGGCAGATACGCGCACACGTTTGCATCTGCGGGCCCATCCCCGCACACTCCTTCGCGCACCAGCCGGCGACGTGGGATAGCTCCGTGAAGTCCTCGAGGGCGATGCGCAGTTCGTTCGTTAGGTGATCTTCGAACGAGCGCGCGCCGCCGGTTTGGGGCTGCATTTGGGTTTGGGCCTGTGGCTGCTGCTGGATCTGCATCTGCGGCTGGGACTGCGGTTGCATTCCCTGGCTTCCAATCTGCCCGCCCGTCTCCTGCATTCCCGGCTCCATCTGGGACGACTGTCCGCTCGTGCCGGTCGTTCTCATCTGTTGGGTCCCCGACTGCATGCCCGGCTGTCGCTCCGATCGCGCGCCCGGCTGCGTGCCCGTCATCTGTGCGCCGCCTCCCTGCTGCATCTGCCCGGACTGCTCGTTCATCGCCTCGTACTCGGACCGTTCGTGGGGCTGTCGCTGCGGTGGCTGGTGCGTCATTGTCCTCGAGACCGCCTTCGCCGATTCGTCGATTAAACCGGGACCACCGTTTCGCCCGGTTCGAACGACAAATCCCCGTTTTCCGTCCCCGGTGCCCGCCCCCGAAATCGGTGGCTCGCGAGGGTCGAATCTGCTACCGATCCGATCCCGCGATCGTAATCGATTCTTAGGCGATCGTAACTCGCTCTTTCGCCGAACGGCAGTACCGTGCTGGAGCGAGCGAGCGCCTCGAGCCGGCCGAACGCGGCGCGGTCGGCGCGAAATCGCGCGAACGGTGGACATACCGGCGGCTGATCGATACCGTAAACTATCCGGCGGGAGGCTGTACTGGTATGCCGATCGAAGATCGGGACGACGCCTATCTGATCACCCACGCACTGGCGAAGGACACGCTCTCGCGGCTTCGAGACGTCGAAACCGAGCAGGTCAGCTTCCGGAAGGGCCTGGTCAAACTCGGCCGCATCTGCGGCTACGAGATCATCGACGGCCGCATGGAGACGGAGTACGTCGAGATCGAGACGCCCCTCGAGCAGACCATGGGCGAGCGCGTCCGCGGGCTCGACGACGTGGTCATCATCAACGTCCTCCGCGCAGCGACGCCGTTCGTCGAGGGGCTGCTGAAGGCCTTCCCGCGCGCCCGGCAGGGCGTCATCAGCGCGAGCCGCGATGAAGAGGCCGGTCGAGACGAGGACGGCTCGTTCCCGATCTCGGTCGACTACGTGAAACTCCCCGAGATCACCGAGGACGACACGGTCATCATCGCGGACCCGATGCTCGCAACCGGCTCGACGATGTGTACCGTCCTCGATCACGTCACCAGCAACGCCGTCGAACCGGAGAACCTGATCGTCCTCTCGGCCGTTTCGGCGCCCGAGGGACTGCTCCGCGTCGACGAGGAGTTTCCCGAAGCGGATCTGCTGACGGTCTCGATCGACGACTACCTCGACGACGACGGGTTCATCGTGCCGGGACTGGGCGACGCCGGCGACCGAGCGTTCCGAACGACCTGATCCGCTTCTCACGCCGCGGCAGTGTTCGGTTCCGGCTTCGTCCACCGCTACTCGAGCGAGCGTCGGAGCGAGCCGCGAGCATCGCTCGTCCCGGCCGCTCGAGCACCCGCCTTTTTACCGATCGGTCCGAATCGAGTGGTATGGTGACGAACACGGAGACAGACGGGGACGACGCGTACGCGGTCGTCGATCCGGACGACCTCGAGTCGGTCGAGGGTCGGCCCTGCGATCTGCGGCGGCTCAGCGAGGCGACCGGACTGGAGAACCTCGCGATCAACCGGTTCTGCGCCGAACCGGGCGAGCAACTCCCGTTGGCGTACCACTACCACGAGACCCAGGAGGAGGCCTTCATCGTCCTCTCGGGAACGCTGCAGGTCGAGACGCCTGACCGGGAGTTTTCAGTCCCCGAAGGATCGGTCTTCACGGCGAAACCCGAGTCGCCCCACCGCGCGTACAATCCGGACGACGCTGACGACGCGGTCGAAGTCATCGCCGTCGGCGCGCCGCCGGTGCCGGACGACGCCGTGGCGTACGACCCGGACGATTCGTAATCGCCTGCGGAGCAGCGAGTCGGCTACTCGAGCAGGCCCTTGATGTAGCCGATCGCGAACAGCCGGCCCATGTCGGTGTAGCCGGACATCGCGTCCTCGCGGTCGTCCTCGCCGATCATCCGCGGGACGTGGTCGGGCCGGATCGGGCCGTCGAAGCCGACCTCCCGGTAGGCGTCGATCGCCGCGCGCATGTCGGTCGGCCCCTCGTCGTGCCAGGTTTCGACGAAGGAGTCGCCGTCGCCCTCGACGTCGCGGAAGTGGACGAAGTGGATGCGCTCGCCGAACTCGCGGATCGCCTCGATGGTGTCGGTCTCCATCGCCGCGAAGTTGCCTTGACAGAAGGTGACGCCGTGGCGCGGGCTGTCGTGGAGGTCGAGGATGCGGCGGTAGTCCGCGACTGATTTGACGATGCGCGGGACGCCTCGGACGGGGGAGCGCGGCGGGTCGTCGGGGTGCAGCGCCAGGTTGACGCCGTACTCCTCCGCGACGGGAACGACTTCCTCGAGGAAGTACTCGAGATTCTCCCAGAGTTCCGCTTCCGTGATTTCGGCGGCGGGGTGGTCCGGGGCGCGCTCCATCCACTCGTTGTCGAAGGCGATCCGCTGGGAGTCGCCGCGACCGGGCACCGAGTCGGAGGTGCGGATGACGCCCACCGGGTTCTCGGTCCAGACCCAGCAGTAGGTGTCGATGCCGAGCCGACCCATGTTTTCGATCAGCGTCTTTACCGTCTCGATCTCCTCGTCGCGGCCCTCCTCGCCGAGGACGGTGGCGTTCATCGGCGGCCGATCCTCGACGACGTCGAGCGAGAAGCCGTGGTCGGCGAACCGGTTGCGGGTCTGCATGAGCGTGTCGTACTCCCACCACTTCTCGTCGACGCCCCAGAAGCGGACGACGGCGGTGTCGATGCCGAGCTGCTTGGCCATCGTCCACCGTTCGTCCGGTTTCGGGGGCAACATCACGGTCGGATCCATATTACGCGGTTCCTCATGTCCCGGGGGTATCGGTGTTTCGGAACGTATCGGTGGCGTGTGACACGGTTCCTCGCCGCGAATCCGACGGTGCGACGTCGTTTGCCGTCCTCGAGTTACTCGGCGCCTCGAGCGCGTTATTCAGAACAGGTATCGATTCCAAACAGCGCATTCACCGGACACCGCTGGATGAGCGCCGTTGCGAGCACGTCGCTGCCGACGACGAACGCGAGCGTGCCGAGCGTCCGATCCCGGTTCCGGTAGCCGAACACCAACAGTGCGACCGCGAGGACGGTTCGCATCGCTCGGTCGAGGCCGCCGACGTTCTTGTCCATACCGAATCGACGGCTGCGGTGTACGTAGTAGTGTCCCCGAAGACGGGAGCCGTCGGTTACTCGCCGGTCAGCCGACGAAGCGGGTCCTCGCCTTGCCACCGGGCGTACGCGTACGACGCAGCCAGCAGAATCGCCCCGACGACGAGGAACGCGAGCGCTCGAGCGATCGCATCGAGTCCCTGCATGTCGAACAGAAACACCTTCGCGGTCACGAGCCCGAGGACGGCCATCCCCTGGAACCGGAGTCCGCGAACGTCGACCGAAAGGCCGGCGGTAACGAGCGCGAGGCCGAAGGCAGCCCAGGCGACGGAGACGCCGGCACCCGAAAGCTCCAGTCCCAGAACGACGACCGTCAGCCCGGTGCCGGCCACGGCGTACGGCGCGGCAACCGGCACCGAGTCGCCGGTCCGCGGAGTCGTCATCGTTTCGCCGCGGAACCGTAGGGCGAGACCGTAGAAGACGGCGACCGCGAGCGCGAACGCGACCGGTCGGCCGGTTGCTGTCGCCAGCGGCGCACCGGTGTCGAACGCCGGGAGTTCGGCGGCGTCCACGGCGAGGAGTTTGCCGACCGTCCCGAGCGCGACGAGATGGCCGCCGGTGCGGAACGCCGGAGCATCCGTTCGGTCGGCCCCGAAAATCGAGCCGCAGAGGAGCGCGAGCAGCCCGACGGTCGCCCCGAACGGCTCCGCTGCCAGCACGACGGCGCCCCCGAGCAACACGACCGCGAGGGCACCGGCTGCCTCGTCCCGTCGCACCGGCCGGCGATCGGTGATCGCGTAGACGCCGACGAGCGCGAGGCCGACGGCGCCGAGTGCGACTCCCTCGAGCGGCGCTTCCGGAACCCACTCGGTGACGATGTCCTCAAGGAAGACAGCCCCGATTCCGGCGTTGAGGACGGTCAGTGCGCCAATCTGGGGGCGATACCAGCGACCGTCCGCGTCGGCTCGGCGAAGAACGTAGCCGCCCACGAGGTAGATTCCGAGGGCAGCGACGACGACTGCGGCGGCGAGCGACGCCGCCGGCTCCGTCTCGGCGCGCCACACCGCGACGAGTCCGTACGTCGGCAGGACGCTGGCGAGGACGAGCCGGTACCACGGGCGTACCGCGGCGATGGCGACGAGGCCGACTGCGAGCAGCAACGCGTAGGCGGGCGTCACGACGAACGTCTCGGCCTCGAGGCCGAGGTACGCCGTCCCGTAGCCGAACAGGAAGGCTTCGCCGGCGACGATCGGCGCGCCGTCGCGGACCGACACGGCCGCTGTTCCGGCGACGAGGATCGTCAGCGCCGCGAGGACGGCCCACAGCGGCGTTCCCAGGGCCGTCCGATACGCTTCGAAGCCGTAGGCCGCGTAGCAACTGAAGTACGCGATCGCGAGCCCGACGCCGGCCGCGATCTGCCCCCAGCGAACGTAGCCCTGTCGCTCGGCGGCAAATCGACCGCCGGCGAACAGCGCCACGCCGGCGACCGTGCCGGCGACGACGCGACCCAGCGGACCGAGCAGGCCGGCTTCGATGGCCAGCCGGACGAAGAACACCACGCCGGCGACGAGCGCGGCTCCGCCGAGGAGTCCGAGCCACTTGATGCCGATGTCGCGCTCCCAGTTCTGCGTGCGCTCCTGTTCTCGATCGTGAGCCGCTGTGTCGTCCTCGCGCGGCGTCGTCTCGTCCGACGGCGCTCGATCGGCGCGGTCGTCGACCGCGTCGCGATCGGTCCGCGTCGCCGCTGTGGACTCTCCGTCGACCGCTGCCTCGAGGTCGGCGACGCGACGCCGGAGGGTGGCGACCTCGGACCGGAGTCGCCGTACCTCCGCCGCGAGGTCGTCATCGTCGTCGCTCATAGTCGGTTCTCTCAGCGTCGGCTGAAAAACATTCTGGAGTGACAGGTTGGTCTTCGGTGCGCTCGGCGATCCGGTCCGACTCCCGAACCCCTTCGTTTCCGGTCGAACTCGCGACTACCGTTCGTCCGGTCCCGCCGAGTCGCTCGAGGCCGAAAGCCCCGCGTCCCGGTCGCGATCGAGTGCCAGCGGCGCCTCGTGGTGGTCGGAGTAGCCGTCGAACCAGCGGGCGATCCGCTCGAGGCGGTCGACGACGTGGGCGGGTTCCCCCGAGCGCGAGAGTTCGTGGCCCTCCCGCGGATAGCGCACGAGTCGGGTGTCGACGCCGTGTTTCTTGAGTCCGAGGTAGAACAGTTCGGCGGTGTTCGCGGGCGTCCGGTAGTCGCGATCGGAGTGGAGGACGAGCGTCGGCGTCTCGACCTCGGCGACGTGAGCGACCGGCGACTGCTCCCAGAGGAACTCCGGTTCCTCCCAGGGCGTCGTGTCGAAATCACCCTCGAGGAGGTGGAACGCGTCCGTCGAGCCGTAGAAGCCGGTGAGATCGTAGACGCCGCGCTGGGAGACGGCCGCCGTGAACCGATCGGCGTTGCCGACCGCCCAGGCGGTCATGAACCCGCCGAAGCTGCCGCCGGTGACGAAGACCTCGTCGTCGTCGACGTACTCGCGGTCACAGACCGCGTCGACACCGGCGAGCACGTCGGTCAGCGTGACCTCGCCCCAGTCGCGCTCGATGGCCGTCGCGTGGGCCTCGCCGTAGCCCGTCGAGCCCCGCGGGTTGCACCAGAAGACGGCGTAGCCCCGCGCCGCGAGCGTCTGGAACTCGTGCCACATCGTCCCCGCGGTCGTCCAGTGGGCGTGGGGGCCGCCGTGGATCTCGACGAGCAGCGGGTAGGTTTCGCCCGGAGAAGCGTCGGCGTCGAACTCGGGCGGGGTGAGCAGCCAGCCCTGAATTTCTTCGCCGTCCTCGCTCTCGAACCACAGTTCTTCGGGCTGGCGGACCGCCCGCTCCGCGAGGTAGTCGCCGTTGACGCGGCTCAGACGGTGCGGCTCGTTGCCGCCGCGGGTCGTCACGAAGACGTCGCCGGGGTGGTCCCACTCGCTCTGGACGAGTGCGACCGCGTCCCGACCGACGTGGAAGTCCTCGACGGTCGCGCCCTCCCCGTAGATCCGCTTCGGGTCGGCTTCGGCGTCGCCCGGCACCGACCAGAGAACGCGCGATCCCTCGTCCGGCGTCGTGAAGTACAGGTCGTCGCCCTCGGGCGCCCAGGTGAAACTGCAGCGGTGGCCGACGGTCCGATCGAGCGGCGCCGTCGGCGTGGTCTCGGTACCATCTACGCGGTCGTGAACGCGAATCTCGGTCTGGCGCATCGAGGCCTGCTCTTCGGGCGTGTACTCGAAGGCTACTCGCTCGTCCGCGGTCGCCTCGAGCGAGTCCGGCCCGAGCCAGCCCGAGGTCTCGGTGAACGCCTCGCGGTCGTCGGTCGCGAGGTCGTGAGCGAACAGTTCGTACCGCAGCGAGTCGTCGGGTTCGGGCTCTTCGCCGACCTTGCTCGCGTAGTAGACCGTCTCGTCGTCGCCCCAGGTGGGTGCGATGTAGTCGCGGTCGCCGTCGGTGAGGCGGGTGATTGCCTCGCCGTCGTCTTCGTCGCCGTCCTCGAGCGCCGGCCCGTCGGAGAGCGCCGCCTCGAGGTCGAGCACGTAGACGTGGCTCCGACGGCCGTCGAAGTACTCGGTGTCGGCCCGGTAGATGGGCCGGTCGATGACGCGCGGATCGGGCTCGTCGGGTTCGTAGTCGGGATCGACCGCCAGGTCGCGGCCGTCCTCGCGGTCGGCTGCCGTGACTCGCTGGCTGAAACATAAGCGGGAGCCGTCCGGACTCCACTCGAGGCTGCCGATGCCGCCGACGACGGCCGTGAGTTGCCGGGCCTCGCCGCCGTCGGTCGGGACGACCCACAGTTGCTGGCGGTCACCCTCGCCGCGAGTGCTGACGAACGCGAGCCACGAGCCGTCGGGGTGCCAGCGGGGTTGGCTGTCGACGCCGTCGCGGGCCGTAAACTGCGTCGGTTCGTCGCCGCCGACCGGGACGACGAACACCGTCGCAGTGTACGATTCGTCGTCATCGGGGACGCGGCGGACGAACGCGACGCGCTCGCTGTCGGGCGAGACGCGGGGGTCCTCGGCGTGTGCGAGGTCGGTGTAATCGCTCGCAGTAATACCGTTCATATCAGCGGGGAATAGCGGCCGTCTGAAAGGCGTTCGGGTACAGTGGTGATTTCACGCCCTGAAGTTAGGTCGTCTCCCGCGAGGAACCGATCTTTACTACCACCGGAGAATATTCAGGCAACATTTCCGAGGCTTAAAGCCACTTCCGACGAACAATGTGCACGACGACGCTGCTGCGGGTCGAGAACGGGCCAGCCTGTTTATTCTTATTCATTAAATATAAAGGATATGTTTGATAGGAAAAACTCGGAAATAGTACGTATCTCAAAGGTAAATCGAAGACTCTATTAATATAATGATGGATATATGGCTGATATGGTGCAAGACATCAATCGGCGTCGGTTCATCGCTGCAAGTGGGATTGCTGGACTAGCTGGACTCGCCGGGTGTATCGGTGACGATGCCGAAGGCAACGGTAACGGAAACGGCGACGGCAACGGAAGCGGCAATGGAAACGGCGACAGCGGCAACGGCAACGACAGCGGTAACGGCGACGGCGAAGAGGACCTCGAGGAGGCCAACCCCGACGAAGGCGGGGAGATCCTCTCGTGGCACGCCGGCGGGACGGGCGGTACCTACTACCCGCTGTCGGGCGACTTCAAGAGCATCGTCTCGGAGCACACGCCCCACGACCTGCAGGTCCAGTCGACGGGTGCGAGCGTCGAGAACGTCGGCAGCCTCAACCGCGAACGGGCCGACTTCGCGCTGATCCAGAACGACATCGCGTACTTCGCGGTCAACGGCACCGGCCTCGAGGAGTTCGAGGGCAACGCCATGGAGAACATCCGCGGCGTCGCGACGCTGTACCCCGAAACGATCCACGTCATCACGCAGGCCGACTCGGGCATCGAGACGCTCGAGGACCTCGACGGTGCGACGATCAACACCGGTGACCTCGGCAGCGGGACCCAGGTCAACGCCCTGCAGATCCTCGAGTCCGCGGGGATCGAGGAAGGGGATTTCGAGGAGCAAAACGCCGACTTCGCGACCGCGGCCGACCAGATCCGCGACGGCGACGTCGACGCCGCGTTCGTCGTCGGCGGGTGGCCGGTCGGCTCCATCGAGGAGCTCGCGACGACCTCGGACATCGCGCTGGTTGAGGTCTCCGGCGACGTCCGCGAGAGCATCATGAGCGACGCCGAGTGGTTCGCCGAGGACACCGTCCCCGCCGGCACGTACGACGGCGTCGACGAGGACGTCGAGACCGTCTCCGTGCAGGCGATGATCGCCACGCACGAGGGTGTCGACGAGGGCATCGTCGAAGAGGTCACGACCGCGATCTTCGACAACACCGACCAGATCACGCAGAAGGCCGACTTCATCAGCGCCGATACGGCACAGGACGGCATGCCGATCGACCTCCACCCCGGCGCCGAAGCGTACTTCAACTAACTCCGGTTCGGGAGTCCACCCTTTCATCTCTTGACCGTGAACGTAACCCGTCGACACGTCGTCGTTGTCCTCCTCGTACTGGCAGTTCTCGGCGCGTCAGCGATCGCCGTTGCGACCGCTGCGGACGACAAAACGCTCGTCGTCACGGATGCCGATACCGGGGAACCGGTGCTCGAGGTTCCCGTCGAGGACGGGACCGAAGTGACGCTCTCGTACACGCACAGCGTCGAGAAGACGACCGTCGAGGACATCTACGTCGTCGACGGGACGGAACTGCGGATGGATCGGATGGTCTTTTCCTCGCACGGTGCGGGGCTGCCGACCAGCGGTCCGATCGAGGAGACGTCGGACGGCTTCGTCGTCTATTCGAACGAGTCGTACGCGAACCTGAACGTCGTCCCGGGATCGGTCGCCGGCCACGAACTCGTCGTCGGCAATGAGCGCTACGACTTAGTCGCCCGCTCGGACGGGCCGGTGGTGCTCTCGGTAGCCGAACGCAGCCTCTCCGAGCAACTGTCTGCGCCGCTATCGACCGACCACCGGCTCGATCCGATTCGCGCGCTCGACTCGATTACCACCCATCGCTGACCAGATATGAGCGTAGACACGCCTAATACGGACGCACTCTCGGAGGAAGAACAGGAAGAGATCTTACAGGAAGTCCAGCGCCGGCGAACGCTCGGCGGGCTGGTCGCCGGTCTCGTCGGACTCATCGCCATCACGTTCTCGGCGTTCCAGCTGTGGCTCGCCGCCCGCGGGCGAACGTTCTCGGCGACGCTTCCGTACGTCGGCGAGGTCGGCTTCGGCCAACTGCAGCAACTCCAGATCAACGCGATCCACGTCACCTTCGCGCTGGTGCTGGCGTTTCTGCTGTTTCCGCCGACCCGCGGCCGGGGGCCGGTTTCCAGGCGGCTCGGCCGGATCGAACCCGCCGCTCGCGATCAATTCGGCCCCGACAGCGCGCTGACCCGGCTCGTCGAACGGCTCGGCGACGGGGTGCGCTGGGCGTTCGTCGATCGATCCATGCGCCGGATCACGCCCGTCGACGTCGTCCTGATCTTCCTCTCGCTGCTGCCGATGCACTACATCGTGACCCAGTTCGACGAGATTCGGCAGATTCCGATCTTCGGCATCCGTGCCTCGAGCCCGGTTCAGGAGGTGTACACCCACCGGTTCGTGAGCCCGATCCTCGAGCCGCTCGCGACCGGCCTCGGCGCCGTCGGAATTCCGCTCGACGACGTCTCCTACGCGTTCCTGGTCGGCGTCCTCGGACTCCTGCTGGTGCTCGAGGCGACCCGGCGGACGCTCGGCCCCCTGCTCATGGGGCTGGTCGGCTTCTTCATCGTCTACGCTCGGTGGGGGTACCTCGTCCCTCGCGATTCGCCGATCGGCTCGCTGGCGATCCAGCCCGACACGTGGGGGAACATCGTCTACAACCTCTGGTACACGGTCGAGGCGGGCGTGATGAGTACGCCGGTCACCGTCAGCGTCCGCTACATCTACATTTTCATCCTCTTCGGCGCCTTCCTCGAGATGAGCGGCGCCGGGAAGTGGTTCATCGATCTGGCGTACTCGCTGACCGGGACCAGACAGGGCGGCCCCGCCAAGGCCAGCGTCGTCTCGAGCGGCTTCATGGGGATGCTCTCGGGGTCGTCGATCGCGAATACGGTGACGACGGGGGCGTTCACGATTCCGCTGATGAAACGCTCGGGATACTCCCCCGAGTTCTCCGGTGCGGTCGAGTCCTCGGCGTCCTCGGGCGGCCAGATGCTGCCGCCGGTGATGGGGGCCGCCGCGTTCCTGATCGTCGAGTACCTCGGCGTCCCGTACGCGGACGTCATCGTCGCCGCGACACTGCCCGCAATCGCCTTCTTCTTCGGCATGTGGATCATGGTCCACTTCGAGGCGGTCCGCGGCGGTATCGGCGGCCTGCCCCGCGACGAACTCCCCGCCGTTAGCTCGCGGTTCCGTGAGGGCTGGTTCTACCTGATTCCGATCGTCCTCCTGCTGTACTTCCTCATCGTCGCGCGGCTTTCGATCGGCCGCGCCGGCTGGTACACGATCGTCGCGATCACCGCCCTGATCGCAGTGGTTGCCGCATACAACGACCGAACCCGCGTCCCGCTGCTCGGGACGATCGCGGCCGTCTACCTCGCACAGACGGCGGCGTACGCGGTCGCCGGCACCGGGATCGCGGGGACGATACAGGCGGGAATCGACGCTGGGTCGGCGGCCGAACCGCTCTCCGTCGGCGCCGCCGCGACCGCCGCGTTCGGCGATCTAGGCGCGATCGCGGTCCTCGTCAGCCTCGCCGTCCTGCTCGCCCGTCCGAGTTCGGAATCGCCGCTGCTCGAGTTCGAGGACGACGTCGACGACGCCGCCGAGCGGACCGCGACGACGCTCGGTCTGTCCCGGGCTGGCTCGAACACGGCTTTCCGGTTCATCACGTTCGTCCTGAAATCGATGGACTCGGGCGCGCGAACCGCGACGACCGTCGTCGTCGCCGTGGCCGCCGCGGGCGTCGTCCCGGGCGTCATCAGCGTCTCCGGGCTCGGCCCGAACCTCGCGGCGCTCATCGACACCGTCAGCGGCGGCTCGATGCTCCTGCTGCTCTCGCTGACCGGCGTCGCCTCGATCATCTTCGGGATGGGGATGCCGACCACCGCGATGTACATCATCCTCATCGCGATGCTCGAGACGCCGCTGGTCGAGGCCGGCATCGTCGCGCTGGCGGCGCACCTGTTCGTGCTCTACTTCGGGCTGATGGCGGACGTCACGCCGCCGGTCGCCGTCGCCGCGTTCGCCGGTGCGGGGGTCGCCAAAGCCGACGAACTCAAGACGGCGTCGACCGCGTTCCTGCTCTCGCTGAACAAGATCCTGGTGCCGTTCGCCTTCGTCTTCTCGCCCGGCATCCTCCTGCTCCAGCGCGGCGAGGACGGCTGGACCCAAAGCGTCATGTCGCTGTCCGACGTCGCCGATCTCGGCTTCTTCGTCCCCGAGGTCGTGATCCCGGTCCTGGGCATGTTCCTCGGGGTCTACGCCCTCGGCGTGACGATCATCGGTTACCAGTACGCGGCCGTCTCCCAACTCGAGCGGGCGGGCTACTCGGTGGCGTCGATCCTGCTGATGGTGCCGGAGATCCCGCTGCTCGTCCTCGAGGGCGTGATCGAACTGTTCGGTATTCCGGCGGCGCTGACGATCTTCCCCCTCACGGTATCGCTTCGCGCCGTCGGGCTGGCGATACTCGTCGGACTCTCCGCCCGGAACCGTCGCGTGGCCGACGAGAGCGAGTCGGATCTCTCCGCCCCGACGGCGAGCGACGCCTGATCGGCGCGCCGTCCGCTCGTCGCGTCCCTGTTTTCTCCGTTCGATCGTCGCCGTAGAATCAGTTACTCGTCGGCTTTACCGAGGTCGACCCGTCCGCTCGTCGCACTCCGCAGCCGATCCCGCAGCGCGTCGGCTTCCTCGAGCGGCACGCGCACGTCGAAGGTGACGTCGGCCGCGTAGTCGGCGTCGAACTCGTAGCCCTCGCTCTCGAGAATGCCCCGCACAGTACCGGAGTCGTCGTACTCGACGGTGACCGACACCCGCTCGTGGGGGCGCTCCTCGACGACGCCGGCCGCGTCCACGGCGTCCTTCACCGCCCGCGAGTAGGCCCGGACGAGCCCGCCGACGCCGAGTTCGGTGCCGCCGAAGTAGCGGGTGACCACGACCGCGCAGTTCTCGAGGTCGCGCTGTTCGAGGACGTTCAGCGCCGGCTTGCCCGCGGAGCCGGAGGGCTCGCCGTCGTCGCTCGAGTACTCCCGCAGGAGTTCGCCGTCGGCGTCGGCCCGCACCCGGTAGGCGGGGACGTTGTGGGTGGCGTCGGCGTACTCCTCGCGGATCCGCGCGACGAACGCCTCCGCGGCGTCGACGGAGTCGACGGGTCGGGCGTGGCCGATGAACTCCGAGCCCTGCACGACGAACTCCGCGGTCGCGGGCTCGGCGATCGTCTCGAACGTTCGGCTCACGCTCTCCCACCGCCGCTTTCCCGCGTCTCGACCATAGCGACCCTACGCTCGCCCTCGAAAAGAGACCGTCGGTCCCGCGCTCGCGGCGTCGGGGCCGTCCCAGTGGTCACCAATATTAGCCGTCGACCCCGATCCCTTCAACTCTGGCTCACCTTTTATCGTCATCGCCGTGCTATCGGCCCGCATGGACGACATCGACACCGATCCCGAACTGGCCGACGAAATCATGTCCGTCTGCCGAACGACGGTCGGCGACGAACTCCGCAGCGTCACGTACTTCAGCGAGGATGCAGTCGACCAACTCTACCTCCGATCGGACTTAGAGCAGACCGCCGACCTCGTCGGCTTCGCCGAACACGAACGGATGGGCTTTCGCTCGCAGTCGGCCTACCGCAACACGCAACTGGGCGACTACGAGGCGACGATTCGGATGTTCGAGAACGGCTACCTCTCGCGGGTCATCCGCGGGGAGCACGGCGTCTGGGTGACGACCGACGACATGTCGATGGAGCGGTTCGAGGAACTCACGAGCGCGCTCAAACAGGTGCTCGACGACGCCTGAGTCCCGAGCCGACCGCATTACACTGCCGCTACCGCCACCGCCGAGCCCTACTGCAGTTCGATCTTCCGTACGTACTCGAGGTCCCGAATCTCGGTGATCACGTCACCCGGCAGCTCCTGGTCGGTGACCAGGTAGAGCTTCGGTTCGTCGGTGAACTCCGGATCCTCGCTGATGGTCTGGCGGATCGAGATGCCGTTGTCGGCCAGCGTGCCGGTGATACCCGCGACGATGCCCTCCTGTTCGGCGTTGTCGGGCGTGATCGTCAGCACCGTCAGATCGAGCACCGGCGCGAGATCCATCAGGCTCGGCACCTGCGAGATGTTCTGGAAGATCCGCCGCAGTTCCGGATCCTCGAGGATGACGTCCGTCGTCGAGTCGACGACCCGCCGGTCGACGTCGATCTCCCGCGCGATGCCCGTGTTCGGGATTTCGATGCCGCCCGAGACGACCCGTCCCTCGTCGTTGACCGAAAAGCCGCGCTCGAGGAGCAGCCGGATCACCGCCTGCTGGCTCGGCGACCCCTCGAACTTCTCCATGATTTCGTCGAACATTCGTCGATTCTTTCCGGGTGTACGGGGGCGAGCGTATAATGGTCGGTGGTTGGCCGCCGTCGCTGTACCCGTCTGACGGACGTTTTTACCCGCCCGGCGTCTATCGGTGCCCATGCGCGCACTCCGGAGCTGTGACTTCTGTGACGCCGAGGCGGTCGGCGCGTTCGAGGTCGTCCCGCCCGAACTCGAGCCGACCGAGGCCGAACAGCGCCGCGTCGTCCTCTGTGGGGACTGCAAGGCGCAACTCGAGACCCTGCTCGAGCCGTTGCTCGCCCGTGCCGGCGCGGCATCGACGGCCGCCGGCAGCGGTGCCGACGTGGGTTCGGATTCCGATACGAACGCGGATTCGAACTCGGGACCCGTCGTCGCAGCGGCCGACGAAACCACGCAAAAACGCCAGCGAACGAGCAGCCCGAACGCGACGATCTCCGAATCCGGAGGCGACTCGAGCGCGACCGCTGACGCCGCTGCCGACACGTCCGCCGACGCACCGGCGTCGGACTCGGAGTCGAAATCGGAGTCGGAGCCAGGGATTACGTTCGAGACCGACGAAGCGGCCATCGCCGACTCGAGTGCGGGTCAGTCGGATCCGGATACGGCTATCGAATCCGGAGACGAATCCGCCGATACCACCGAATCAACCGAGACAACAGCGCATCCGTCCAAATCGGACGCCGACTCCGGCTCGAGTGACGGGAGTGAGACCGCCGACGCGAACCACGAGAGCGCGAACCGCCCGCCACGAGCCTACGGCAAAGTAATTCGGCTCCTTCGCAACCGCGAGTTCCCCGTCGCCAGAGCCGACGCAGCCGAACTGGCAGCCGGCGCGTACGACCTCGAGCCGACAGCCGTCGATGCGATCATCGACCACGCGATCGAGAACGACGAGTTCGTCGAGCGCAACGGGGCGTTACACAGGGCCTAACTCGTCTCGATAGCCGACGCCTGTTACTCGTTCAGCGTCCCCTTCGTGCTCGGCGTCCCCTCGCGGCGCTCGTCTATCCGCGTCGCGTCGTCGAGCGTCCGCGCCAGCGCCTTGAACAGCGCCTCGACCTCGTGGTGGGCGTTCTCGCCCGTCACCTCGAGGTGCAGCGTCAGTCCGGCGTTCATCGCCAGCGATTCGGCGAAGTGGCGGGCCATGTCGCTGGTGAACCCGCCGATCGAGTCCTGGGAGAACTCGCCGTCGAAGTAGAACCGCGGTCGGCCGCTGACGTCGACGACGGCGCCCGCGACGGCCTCGTCCAGCGGGACGCGCCGATCGGCGTAGCGGACGATCCCCGACCGATCGCCCAGCGCCTCGTCGACGGCCTGCCCGAGCGCGATCGCGACGTCCTCGACCGTGTGGTGGTCGTCGATCTCGAGGTCGCCGTCGCAGTCGACCTCGAGGTCGAACAGGCCGTGTTTGGCGACCGACTCGAGCATGTGATCGAAGAAGCCGATACCGGTGTCGACCGCGGCCGTTCCGTCCCCGTCGATCGTGATCGTACACTCGATGGCCGTCTCAGCCGTTTCGCGGGTTACGGTCGCCGTTCGCTCGCTCATGTCGGTCCGATCGGAGCGACGGTACAAGGGGATTGCGCTCGGCAGCGGTCGTCGGCCGCGCTCAAGGACCATCGAACCGACGCTCTCTGTTACCGATAGGGTACCACTGACCATTGGCGACCGCAGTCGTGTGTCCCCATTCTGATCGGTTACGATCCCAGTCCATTTTGGTGCCTCACTGTTCCCCTCGAGCGGACAGTCAGCCGAAAGCGAAGATACGGGATGAGAGAGTGTTTTAAAATTTTAGACGGAATCTCAAAGCGTTTCGAATAGTGATTCACTGCCGGCTAACGCGGTGAAACGAACCGAAACGACGCCAATGTTCGGCCCCTTATATGATGTCCGCAGTGAATGTCTGTCCTACGCAGAGGTGAACCGACGACGATGTCA
Organism: Halopiger aswanensis; assembly: GCF_003610195.1. Taxonomy (NCBI): domain Archaea; kingdom Methanobacteriati; phylum Methanobacteriota; class Halobacteria; order Halobacteriales; family Natrialbaceae; genus Halopiger; species Halopiger aswanensis. The sequence goes on from NZ_RAPO01000003.1 coordinate 738,904, forward strand.
AACCACTCCCCGCTCTCGAACGAATCGATCGGTCCGTCCAGCCCTGAGACGGACCGACACCGACGAGTCCTCCACTCGCTCAAAGGTCCCGCCCAGTTCCTCTCGTTCTGGGTTGCGATCGCCCTCCCCTTCATCCATCTCCCGTTGCTCGCACAGGGACTGGGCGATCCGAGCGTCACCTTCACGTTCTTCGCGTTGCTCGCGGGTAACGTGCTCGCGCTGTACGTCGGCCACGGCTACAATCAGTAGTCCACTCGGCCGCGTGCGGTGGCGCTTGCCGATTCCGTCCTGTCGTCCGGCTCCGCCCTCCACACCTCCACGGCCCTCCACCGTTCGATTTCGTCGCCCTCCAGGACTCAGTCCGGTGTTCGCGGCCACCGACCGACGTACTCGTTGCGCCGTGTGACTCGAACCCACGGTCAGCGGATTTTGCCGTTACTGCGGCGCATATGTGCGTGGAGTAGTATGCATACTAAACATGAGCGACGACGCGAGCGACGGGACCGACGAGTCGGACTGTTCCGAGCGGGGGCTCGGAACACGAAGCGTCCACGCCGGACAGCACCCCGATCCCGAGACGGGGGCGATGGCGCCGCCGATCTACCAGACCACCTCCTACGTCTTCGACGACGCCGACACCGCCGCCGCCCGCTACGCCTTAGAGGACGACGGCTACATCTACTCGCGGATCAGCAACCCCACGGTCAACACCTTAGAGGAGCGCCTCGCCTCACTCGAGGGCGGCGCGGGCGCGGTCGCGACGGCCAGCGGGATGGCCGCGCTCGATTCGGCGACGCTCGTGCTCGCCGAGGCCGGCGACAACGTCGTCTGTTCGACCGACACCTACGGCGGGACGACGGCCTACTTCTCGAAGACCGCCTCGCGCCGCGACATCGAGGCGCGGTTCGTGCCGACCCTCGAGTACGACGCGTACGAGGACGCGATCGACGAGGACACCGCCTTCGTCCACGTCGAGACGATCGGCAACCCGTCGCTGGTGACGCCCGACTTCGAGCGCGTCGCGGCGATCGCCCACGACAACGGGGTCCCGCTCGTGGTCGACAACACGTTCGCGACGCCCGCCCTGTGTCGGCCCTTGGAGCACGGCGCGGACGTCGTCTGGGAGTCGACGACCAAGTGGCTCCACGGCTCCGGGACGACCGTCGGCGGCGTCCTCGTCGACGGCGGCTCCTTCGACTGGGGTGCACACGGCTACGACGAGATCGCCGGCCAGAACCACGCCTACCACGACGTCGATTTCTCGCGGGACTTCCCCGAGGCGCCGTTCGCCGAGACCGTCCGCTTCCGGTCGCTGCGCAGTTTGGGCAACCAGCAGTCCCCGTTCGACGCCTGGCAGACGCTGCAGGGACTCGAGTCGATGCCCCTGCGGGTCCAACGGCACTGCGAAAACGCCGCCGTCGTCGCGGACTACCTCGCAGACCACGCGGACGTCGCCTGGGTCACCTACCCGGGCCTCGAGAGCCATCCGACCCACGACAACGCCACTCGCTATCTGGACGATTTCGGCGGGATGGTCGCGTTCGGGCTTGAAGGCGGGTACGAGGCCGGCAAGGCGTTCTGCGAGAACGTCGAGGTCGCGCAGTTCCTCGCGAACATCGGCGACGCGAAGACGCTCGTCATCCACCCCGCGAGTACGACTCACGGGCAGCTTACACCCGAGGAACGCGAAGAGGCGGGTGTGACGGAAGATCTGATTCGGATGTCGGTCGGCATCGAGGATCCGACGGACATCCTCACCGATCTCGAGCAGGCGATCGAGGCAGCCACACGGGAGACGGCGGGTGACACACCGTGACGACCAAAAACACGGTCGACCTCGGGGCGTTCCAGTTCCTTTCGGGAGAGACGATCTCCTCGCTCGAGGTCGCCTACGAGACCTACGGCGAGTTCACCGGCGACAACGCGGTGTTGATCTGTCACGCCCTGACCGGCAGCGCACACGTCGCGCGACGACCCGACGCGGGCGGCGACACGGCGGGTCAGGCCCGCGCCTGGTGGGGCGACGTCGTCGGCCCCGGGAAGGCCATCGACACGACCGAGTACTTCGTCGTCTGTGCGAACGCCCCCGGCTCCTGTTACGGGACGACGGGCCCGGCCAGCGAGAACCCCGAGACGGGCGAGCCCTACGGCACCGACTTTCCGCCCGTAACGGTCGGGGATTGGACCCGCGCGCAGCGACAGCTGCTCGACGAACTCGGTGTCGGCCGCCTGCACGCCGTCGTCGGCGGCAGCGTCGGCGGGATGAACGTCTTGGACTGGCTGCGTCGCTACCCCGACGACGTGGACCGCGCCGGCGTCGTCGCCTCCGCCGCCCGCCTCGATCCGCAGTGTCTCGCGCTCGATACCGTCGCTCGGCGGGCGATCACCAGCGATCCGAACTGGAACGGCGGCCACTACTACGGCGGCCCGGAACCCGACGACGGCCTCGAGCGCGCGCGCCAGATCGGTCACATCATGTACCTCTCGAAGGCCTCGATGGCCCGCAAGTTCGGCCGCCGGTCGGCCGGCCGCGAGACGGTCCGCGAGGAGCCGCCGGACCCCGCGGCAGCCTTCTTCCCCTACCGGGAAGTCGAATCGTACCTCGACTACCAGGCCGAGAAGTTCGTCGACCGGTTCGACGCCAACAGCTACCTCTACATGACCCGCGCGATGGACGACTTCGACCTCTCGGCGGGCTACGAGGGAGACGCCGACGCCTTAGCTGCCTTCGAGGGGGAACTCCTCCTGCTGTCGTTTACCGGCGACTGGCACTTTACCGTCGACCAGTCCGAAACCCTCGCGGATGCCGCCCGCGAAGCCGACGTCGACGTCGCCCACCACGTCATCGAGTCCGACCACGGCCACGACGCCTTCCTCGTCGAACCCGAGAAGGTCGGCCCGCCGCTGTCCGAACTGCTCGAGACCGGACTCGCGGGCCGCACGATCACCGACACCGAGGCGGAGCCCGAATCCGCCGATTCCGATGGATTCGCACCGGTTCACACGAGTCTCTTCTCCAAGTAACCGGTCAACCGGTCGAGCCGACCTCGAGCCGTGCGCTCGCACCTATCCGAACCCGAGTAACGACCGCAGCGTTCGCGTTCGAACGCCACAGTCGTCGGCGAACTCGCAGCCCTCGCACTTGGTGCGGTTGGTCGTGCGCGCCGGCGGCCCGTCCATCTCGCGGACCGTCCGGAGCACCCGCCGGTAGCGAGCCTTGCGTCGCGTCGTCAACGCGACCGAGCGGACGACCCCGTAAGCCGGGTACTCGAGCCACGCCCGGTCGACCGCCGTCTCGTGCTCCCACGCCAGCGCCTTCGCGGCCGCGACGGCGTGGACCGACTGGGGATCCCAGACGCCCTGGTCCGGCGGTTCGCCGGTCGAGACGAGCACCGGCTCGAGGGGATCCTCGAGCACCTTGTGGACGATCCCCCGACAGTCCCGGCCGGTGGCTAGCACGTCTCGATCGGCGGGTGCACAGAGACGGCGCCAGTGGTCGCGTTCGTCCCCTGAGTCGTCGCCGGTCTCGAGTCGCTCCCGGGTCGCCCCGAGCGTCTTCCGGTACTGCGCGGCCGGGATAGCGATCGGTTCGTCGGCGAGGGCGGTCGATGGCGCCTCGAGCAACTCGTCGTACCGCGTCGCGAGGTCGCGGACGGCCTCGACGTCCGGAGGTGGCCGTCGCTGGTCGTCGGTGGTGCGCCGGTAGTAACACTTCCGCGGACAGTACGCCGCCGTTCGAAGATCGCTAAACGAGACGAGCGAGCGGGACACGGGGCGTCTGGCCGCCCCTTCGTACAAAAACGCGCGGCCGATACCGCGCGCTCGTCACCGTCGAACCGAGCCGAAGTGGAGTAGCCCGTCGAATCGTTAGAAGTCGACGTCCGTCTCCATCCCTTCGGTCGCGTCCTCGAGGCCGTCCTCGCGAACGTCGGTCGTCATCCGCTCGGAGAGTTCGGCGTCCGCGAGGATGCTGTCGAACTCGTCGCGGTAGCGGTCGTTGGCCGTCCGGGACTGGTCCTCGGCTTCCGCGACGCGGCGGTAGCGGCGGATCTGGGCCTCGCTGACGTCGTACTCCGCGGCCAGCGTCGCGTCGTCCTCCTCGCGGCCGCGGATCGCCGTGAGGTCGACTTCGTCGGCGTCGTCGTCGCGGACGAGGTGCAGCGACATTCGGGCCTCGAAGATCTCGTCGGCGTCGACGCCGAGTTCCTCGGCGATCGCCGCGTCGCTCTCGTCGTCGTAGAACGCCTTCGCGACCTCGCTGAGTTCGTCGTTCGAGAGGTCGGTCTCGAACTCGTAGCGCTCGCGCATCTGCGTGATGACGTTCTCGAGGCGCTCCTCGTCGGTTTGTTCGTCCCGCTCGAGCGAACCCCGCGTGTTCTCCTGGGACTCCGTGACGGTCTCCTCCCCGTCGGTGACGTCGGTGAAGATATCCCGCAGTTCCTCCGTTTTTTCGTTCATGCGTGGACACTCCCGACGGGCGGCTATTTAAGCCTGTTGCCAGATAGCGTTGGCGAGAAATCGACCGTGTAGAACCGTTGGAAACTCGAAAATGGTTTCGAATTTTCGCACGACAGCGACGGGATAAACCGGTTGCAATCGGGACAAGAATTAAGGTCCAGTCTTCCGGGTAATTGACTATGAACGTTATCGCCCAGTCGGACGTCGCGCGGGAGACCTACTGGGGCATCAGCGCCACGGAGTACGCCGTGTTCTACCTCCTGACGGCGATCGCGATCGCCGTCTTCCTGTACGGCGTCTACCGGCGATTCGCCCGGTACGCGGCCGGCGACGACGACCCGTTCGCTCGCTTGAACGACCTTCCGTCGCGCACGCTGGCTGCGGCGAAGATCGTCCTCTCGAACGAGAAGCAGTTCGATCGGGACCTCTACGGCGGGTTGATGCACGCCTTCATCCTCTGGGGCTTCCTGACGCTGTTTATCGCGACGTCGATCCTGGCGGTCGACGGCTACGTCTACAAGCCGATCGTCCAGGGGCACTTCTGGGAGGGGGACTTCTACCTGGCCTACCAGTTCGTCGTCGACGCGATGGGCCTGCTGTTCGTCGTCGGTCTCGGGATGGCGATCTACCGCCGCTACTGGGTCCGCAACGAACGCCTCTGGGGTCGCCACACTTCGAGCGAGGACGATCTCTTCATCTGGACGCTGTTCGGCCTCGGCGTCGGCGGCTTCCTGCTCGAGGGGCTGCGCGTCTACAGCGCCGGGATTCCGGACCACGAGGCCGTCAGCTTCGTCGCCTACGGGATGGCGCTCGCGTTCGATGCGGCCGGGCTCGCGACGCTCGGTCCCGAGCAGGCCGGAGTAAACGCGGCCGGCCTGAACGCCGAGAACCTCCACTGGCTCGCGTGGTGGTCCCACTCGCTGCTCGCGTTCTTCTTCATCGCGTGGATCCCCTACGCAAAGCCGTTCCACATGCTCTCTTCCTTTGCGAACGTCGTCACGCGCGACGAGAAGGCAGGGCGGCGACTCCCCAACGTTCCCGCCGATCTGGACGCGACCAACGCCGAATCCCTCGACGATTTCACCTGGAAGGAACTGCTCGATCAGGACGCCTGCACCAAGTGCGGCCGCTGTTCCTCGGTCTGCCCCGCGAAGGCGTCCGACCGGCCGCTGGATCCGCGCAACGTCATCCTCGACCTGAAGTCGTACCGCGAAGATCGCGAGGCCGGCGCCGAACCGCAGCCGATCATCGCGGACGGCGGCACGTCGGCCACCGACACCGAGACCATGGAGTCCTGTATGGCCTGCATGGCCTGCATGGACGCCTGTCCGGTCGAAATCGAGCACCTGCAGTCCTTTACCCGCCTGCAGCGCCAGATGACCGATCAGGGGGACGTCGACTCGAGCGTCCAGGACGTCTTCCAGAACGTGATGCAGAACGGCAACACGTTCGGGAACGCGCCGCGCAATCGCGCCGACTGGGCCGACGACCTCGAGTTCGACATCACGGATGCCCGCGAGGAGAAGGTCGACTACCTCTGGTACGTCGGGGACTATCCGAGCTACGACGAGCGCAACAAACGGGTCGCCCGGTCGCTGGCGACGATCCTACAGGAAGCCGACGTCAGCTTCGGCATCCTCTTCGAGGACGAGAAGTACGACGGTAACGACGTTCGACGGATCGGCGAGGAGTTCCTCTACGTCGAATTAGCGGGCCACCACGTCGAGACCTGGGAGGACTGCGAGTTCGACACGATCGTCTGCACCGACCCCCACTCCTACAACACGTTCAAGAACGAGTACCCGGAGGTCGACTTCGAGGAGTTCGCCGACGACCCCATGATGCCGTTCGACTACACCGACGACTGGAACGCCGACGGCGAAATCGAGGTCTATCACTGGACGCAGGCCGTCGAGGAACTGGTTCGGGAGGGCCGGCTGGACCTGAACGGCGACGAACTCGAGTACACCGTCACCTACCACGACCCCTGCCACCTCGGACGGTACAACGACGAGTACGAGGCCCCGCGCGAACTCATCCGGGCGACCGGCTGCGAACTCGCGGAGATGCCGCGCAACCGCGCCGACTCGTTCTGCTGTGGCGGCGGCGGTGGCGGGCTCTGGATGGACTTCGAGGAGGATCCAAAGCCGAGCGAGGAGCGCCTGCGGGAAGCGCTCGAAGACACCGCGGCCGGCGCGGCGGTGGAGAAATTCGTCGTCGCCTGTCCGATGTGCATGACGATGTACGAGGACGGCCGCAAAACCGGCGACTTCGAGGACGAGATCGAGATCGTCGACGTCGCGGAACTACTCGTCGAGGCGATCGGAAAGACCGAAGACGCGCGACTCGAGGTCGCTGCGGACTGACGCTCGGCTGGAGGCTGGAGCCGACTGCACCGTGGGCCCGCTACGCGTAGTGCTCCTCGAGGTAGTCCACGATATCTTCGCTTTCGTAGAGCGTCTCCTCGCGGTCGGCGTCGACGAGGAACGGAATTATGTCCTCGCTGCCGAGGTCGGTTAGCGTTTCGCGAACCGTCTCGCCGTGCGGACAGCCCTCCGCTTGGTAGCGTTCGAGCATCCCGATACGGTACGCGGCGGCGATCCGTAAACGGTAGCCGGTACTCGCAGCCGAGCGACGCGTCCGCCGGTCCGTGACGTCGATCGGGGCGCTCAGAGCGCCTCCGGAATCGGTACACCCCCAAAGACCACCAGCGCGACGAGCCAATAGACCGCGTACAGCCCCAGGAGCGCGTAGCCGTGCCGTCGCCGGAGCCGCCCGCTCGAGATGAAGTACGCCGCGACGGCGGTACAGACGAGCACAGCCGGGAGATGGAAGACCAGCACGGCGCGGGGAATCGCGACCTCGGCGACGAACGCGATGACGCCGACGTTCGCCGTGACCGAGAAGATCACGCTCCCGATGACGTGCCCGATCCCGATCTCCGGGACGCCGCGGCGGACCGGCTCGAGCGTCAGCAGCAGGTTCTCGAACGTCAACACCAGCGTCAGCACCGTCGCACCGAAGACGGTCTGTTCGAGGCCCCACGACTCGACCAGCGCCTCCGAGCCCGTCTCGAGCAGCAGGGCGCCGGCCGTGACGCCGACCAGCGCGACGCCCGCCAGTCCGAGCCAAAAGAGCCCCTCGTAGGGTCGATCCGCGACGATTCGATCCTCTGGAATCTCCTCGAGAACCGTCCTGATGTCGACGTCCGAAACGTGGAGGTCGTCGATCGCGACGCCGCCGTCGGCCTCGAGTCGCTCCGCGATTTCGGAGTCGCGGAAGACCGGCACGTCCCGGTGGAACTCCCGGTACACGATGTAGCCGAACAGCCCGAGGAAGATCGCGGCCAGCAACAGCCCGTGGACGAGCGTGAGCGTCCCGACGAGGACGAACGGCACCAGCGCCAGCGGCGACAGCGCGAACAGCCACAGGTAGTCGTCAGGGATCGCAACCGGGAACGGCCGGACGACCGCGGCGACGGCCAGCGTGATCCCGGTGATCGCCAGCGCGGTTCCCAGCGCCGTCCCGAGCGCGACCTGCTCGAGTTCGCCGGCTCCGAACACCAGCGCGATGACGGTATCGTCGAACTCGAAGCCGGTGAAGACGATCGCGAGTGCGAAAATCGACACCCCGAGTCCCAGCGACGCGCGGGTCAGGTAGCTGATCAGCTTCTCGACGCTGTAGGTGAGCACGACCGCACCGACAAGGAGGAGGACATACGCCATCCAGAGCCCCTGTGACTCGATAACGCCCTCGAGTAGCTCCTCGAGCATGCCATCCCGTATGTGAATCGCCAGCATATAACTAACACCTCGGGTAGACGAGTCCGTTGGAAGTCTCTATACGGGATTTTGTGACTGTCGGGTTCGAAAACGGAAAACAGGACGGCGAACGGAACGGAGTCGGTCGCGACCGCGACCTCGCCGCGGTATCAGCCGCGACTGAGCGGCGCGCCGCTCAGTCTTCGATCTCGATTGCCGGTCGACCCGGCTCGGCGTTCTTCAGGACGCTCTCGTCCGCGTCGTCGGCGCGGAGCACCCGAACCGGCGCGTCGAACTCGCGCTCGAGCAGCCACGCGGCGGCCTCGAGGGCCTCGTGCTCCTCCTCGGGCGGGAGGGTCATCGACAGGGCCTCGCGCTCGGCCTGCAGGTCCTGGCCGTAGTCCGCGGCGGCGTCGCCCTGCTCGCGGATGTGGCTCTCCTGCATGAGTTCGCCGATCAGGTTGTCGGCGTCGCTCTCGATCGCGATCTCTAAGGCGTCGTACTTCCAGTCGGGCGCGACGACGACGTCGATCGCCTCGGGGTCCTCGATGCCGGCGACCTCGATGATGTCGCGGACGTCCTCGCGGGTGTTCTCGACCAGCCGGCGGCGCTTTTCGACGCGGTCGCGGTCGACGGTCGCGGTCGGCCACGCGGCGTCGACGACGAACTCGTCGTGGCCCAGTCGGTCGTACAACTCCTCGGTCAGGTGCGGCGCGACCGGCGCGAGCAGCCGGACGACGGCCGAGAGGCCGCGCTCGTAGGTCTCGGCGTGGGGCTCGGCGTGATTCGCGTATTGCCGCAGCGTCCGAGTCAGATCCTGCGTCTCGCGCAGCGCCTTATTGAAGGTCAGATCGTCGTACTCGTCGGTCGCGATGGCGATCGTCGCCTCGATCTCGTTCTCGACGTAGCGCGCGACGGCGTCGTACTCGCCGTCGGGCTCTTCAGCCGCGAACTCCTCGACCATCTCCTTCAGGCGACCCAGGAAGGCGTTCGTCGAGCGCACGCCCTCCTCGCTCCAGTCGAAGTCGCGCTCGGGTTGGGCGGCCTGCATCATGAACAGCCGCGCGGTGTCGGCGCCGTACTCCTCGACGATCCGCTGGGGCGAGACGACGTTGCCCTTCGACTTGGACATCTTCTCGCCCTCGAGCTGGACCATGCCCTGGGCCAGCAGGTTCTCGAAGGGCTCGCGGTGCTCTAAGCCCTCGTGGTCCGCCAGTACCTTCGTGAAGAACCGCGAGTACAGCAGGTGCATCACGGCGTGTTCGATGCCGCCCACGTACTGGTCGACCGGCATCCAGTCGTTGGCCCGCTCGCGGTCGAACGGCGCGTCCTCGAGGCCGGGCGAGACGTACCGGAGGAAGTACCACGAGGAGTCGACGAAGGTGTCCATCGTGTCGGTCTCCCGCGTAGCGTCGGCGCCACACTCCGGACACGTGGTCTGCTTCCACTCCTCGGCGGCGTCCAGCGGGTTGCCGGTGGTGTTGATGAACTCCGGCAGTTCGACGGGCAGGTCCTCCTCCGGCACGAGGACGGGGCCGCACTCGTCGCAGTGGACGACCGGAATCGGCGTCCCCCAGTAGCGCTGCCGGGAGATGCCCCAGTCGCGCAGCTGGTACTGCTTGGCTTCCTCGGCGCTCTCGATGTCCTCGGTCAGGCGCTCGCGGGCGGTCTCGCTGTCCAGCCCGGAGTAGTCGCCGGAGTTGATCAGGACGCCGTCCTCGGTGTAGGCGGCTTCCTCGACATCCGGCGCTTCGGGTTCGCCCTCCTCGGGTTCGGGCGCGATGACCGGGACGATGTCCAGATCGTGCTTCTGTGCGAACGCGTGGTCGCGCTCGTCGTGGCCGGGAACGGCCATCAGCGCGCCGGTCCCGACGTCCGAGAGGACGAAGTCCGCGACGAAGACCGGAATCTCGTCGCCGGTGACGGGGTTGGTCGCGGTCAGGCCGGTCTCGACGCCGTTGGGCTCGTCGCCGTCGGGGTCGGCCTCCTCCTCGATGAACCGCCGAATTTCGTCGTCCTCCTCGGCCAGTTCCTCGCTGATCGGGTGGTCCGGCGCCAGCGCGAAGAAGGTCGCGCCGTGGATGGTGTCGATGCGGGTCGTGAAGGCCGTGACTGGGCCGTACTCCCGCGGCTCGCTCCCCTCGCCGCGTCCGCTCGAGGCGCGTGGCGCCTCGCTGACCTCGAAGTCGACTTCCGACCCGTACTGGCGGCCGATCCAGTTGCGCTGCATCTGGCGCACCGAGTTAGGCCACCCCTCGAGGTCGTCGATCGCTTCCAGCAGTTCGTCCGCGTACTCGGTGATCTGCAGGAACCACTGCTCGAGTTCGCGCGTCTCGACGGGCGTGTCACAGCGCCAGCAGAGTTCGGCCTCGCCCTCGACCTGTTCGTCGGCCAGGACGGTCTCGCAGTGGGGACACCAGTTGACCTCGGCGTCGCGGCGCTCGACGAGGTCCTCCTCGTGGAATCGCCGGAAGAGCCACTGGTTCCACCGGTAGTACTCCGGCGTGCAGGTGGTGACCTCGCGGTCCCAGTCGTAGCCGAAGCCCATCGAATCCATCTGGTCGCGCATCGTGTCGATGCAGTCGAAGGTCCAGTCCCGGGGGTTGGTGTCCCGTTCCTTGGCCGCGTTCTCGGCGGGGAGGCCGAAGGCGTCCCACCCCATCGGGTGGAGCACGTCGTCGCCCTGCATCCGGCGGAAGCGGGCGTACGCGTCCGTAATCGTGTAGTTGCGGACGTGGCCCATGTGGAGCTTGCCGGACGGGTACGGGTACATCCCGAGGACGTACGTCGGATCGTCGACGTCGTCGGGCGTCCGGTAGACGTCCGCGTCGTCCCACGCCTCTTGCCAGCGCCGTTCGACTGCCGCGTGGTCGTATCCCGCGTCGCTCATTTGCTTATATACGTGTGGGCGCGTCGCCGCCCTATAGCTTTCCATCCGACAACAGCCACTGCCCGAAAATCGCGCCGGACGGACCCGGCCGTACCGACGGACTCCCCTCAGATGAGGCCCAGTACTGCGAGGACAATGCCGAGTGCGAGTGCGCCGCCGCCGACCGCCCGCTGGAGGCGGAGCTTCGAGCGCAACTGCTCTCGCTGGTCGTCGAGGGTCTCGGTCCCGACGACCAGCGGCGTCTCGTCGGTCTCTCGGAGCACGTAGCCGTCGGCCGTCTCGCGGAGTTCGCCCCGAACCACCAGTTCGTCCCCGTCGCGGATCACGGTCGCCTGATACTTGTCCGGCCAGTTCGTCTTCCCGCCGACGCTGACCGAGAACTCGAGGTCGCTCACGACGCCGTCGTCGCCGGCCAGTCCCGTCCGTTCGAAGAAACGATTGATGGGATCGAGCTCGCCGAGAAGGGTCTCTTCCTCCGGTTCGCCGAGAAATAGCTGCGGCGAGTCGAACGGATCGATCGCGTCGTCTCGCCGGGACGGCAGCGCCGAGGCGTCGACGCGGACGCGATCCCAGCCGCGGTCGACGGCGAACTCGCCGACCGACAGTCCGTCCTCGACGGTCCGCCAGCGGGTGCTTCCTTCCGATCCCCCGCCGCCCTTTCGGCGGAGACGCCACGCCCAGAGGGCGGGCGGATCGCCGCCGACCGTGAGCTCGGGTCCGGTCCGCGCCGGCGCTGCGGCTTCGTCGACCCGAACCGGCCCCCGAATCGTCGCTTCGCCGCCCGGCTCGAGGCGCTCGTCGTCCGCGGTGTCGACCTCGTCGATCGTCGCGTACCGCTTGCGAGTCGAGCGGGCCTGTAACAGGACGAACCCGCCGATCAACGCGCAGACTCCCGCGACGACGAGCGCATTCGCATCGACCATGTCCGACTAGCTGTCACTCGGGTATAATAGTCGTAGGGGTGACGTTTCGAGAACGGTGCGAACGCGATCCGCTGTCGATCGGAACGCCGCGTCGAGGCGGTGCCGGGAGCGATGTGACCCCACGGTCGACCCCCAGCGGGTAGTTGTCGGTCGATTCAGTTTCGATATCGACCGGTCGACGATTATTCGATGTCGATCTCTTTCGACTCGTTGCCGCCGCTGACCTTCGGCAGCCGAACGGTCAGCACGCCGTCCTCGTAGCCCGCCGACACTCCGTCCTCCTCGACTGGTTCCGGTAGGCGAATTCGCCGGTTCGCCGTCTTGTGGGTCCGCTCGCGGCGCAGGTACTCGCCCTCCGCGTACTCCCGTTCGTCCTCGCGGTTGGCTTCGAGGCGCAGCGTCCCCTCCGAGAGCGTCAGATCGATGTCGTCGGTCTCGTACCCCGGCAGGTCGGCGGTGACGACGTACTCGTCGCCGGTGTCGGCGACGTCGACCGGGACCGTACCCGGTACCTGAAGCCCGCCGCTGGTCATTCCCTCTTCGACCTGCCGGCTGACGCGGTCGAGCATCTCCTCGAGTTCGTCGAACGGGTTTCGTCGCATACGCGACGCTACGCCCTCGAGCGGGATAAATCTGCCCGCGAGCGAAGGACAGAAGGCTCGTCTCGGCAGCGATCGGGCAGCAGCGGGCTCGAGCCGAAGATAGCGCCGACTACTCCGGCAACGTTACCAGCCCGTTCTCGAGCGCGTCCTGCAAAACTTCCCGCGCATGTCCGTCAGGATTGACGCCCTCGTAGACCGCCTGCACCTCCCCATCAACCAAGAAGTACGTCGTCCGCGCGGCCGCGCCACCCTGCACGTCCACGTCGAACGCCGCTGCGATCTCGCCGTCGGGGTCCGCGAGCAGATCGAACTCGAGCCCTTCCGCTTCGCAAAACGACTGGTGCGAGTCGACGTCGTCGGTCGAGACGCCGTAAACGTCGACGCCGGCGTCTCGGTAGGTATCGTACTCGCGCTGGAACTGGTTCGCTTCGATCGTACAGCCGGGCGTGTCGTCCCGCGGGTAGAAGTACAGCGCCGTCGGCTCGTCGAACTCGAGGGTCACGTCGGTACCGTCCTGATTCGGCGCGGTTACGGTCGGGGCGTCCGTTCCTTCGTCGAGAGGCATACGCGACCTCCGGCCGGAGCCGAAAAACCGTTTGCGGTGCTCGAGGTGATGTGCGCCCCGATGCGACGCGGTTCAAGTGAAAGCCGCGCGTTAAAGCCGCTGTCTCCGGTTGTCATAGGTGCTATGTCCGTCATCGAACTCGGTCCGAACGACGTCGTCACAGCCGATCCGGACACCGATCTCGGCACCATCGCACAGCGTCTCGCCTCGAACAACGTCGGCGCCGTCGTCATCGTCGAGAACGACGAACCCGTCGGCATCGTCACCGACCGCGATATCGCTCTCGAGGTCGGCCAAAGCGACGACGTCGAGTCGAAAGCGGCCGAAGACGTGATGACGGGGAGTCCGACGACGCTCGCCGCGGACGCGGATCCGATCGAAATTTCGGAGGCGATCAAGGAGGAGAACGCGCGACGGTTCCCGGTCGTCGACGAGGACGGCAAACTGACGGGGATCGTCACCCTCGACGATCTGGTCGCGACGATCGGCGAGCAACTCGAGAACGTCGCGGACACGATCGAGACCCAGTCGCCGGAGTACAGTCCGTAGACCGTCATCGCGGCGGCTTGCGGATCGCCACGGTCTGCGAACCGCGCTCCGTACCCGTACTCGCGTCCGTTCGTTCTTACTCGCCGACGTCACTCGACGACGTGTTCCGTATCGTACGAGCCGAGCCGGCGCACCCACCCGTCTTCGGCGAGTGCTTCGATCTCCTCGAGGGCCTCCTTCGTCCGGCGCTCGTAGAGGCCGGCTTCGATGTCGATGTGGAAGACGTAGTCGCCCAGTCGCTGGCCGCTCGGGCGCGACTCGAGGCGCACCAGGTTGATGTCCCGCTCCGCGAAGGGCTCGAGCAGTTCCAGCAGGAGGCCGGGGTAGTCGACGTCCGGGTAGACGACCAGCGAGGTCTTGCCGCCGCCCGTCGAGCGTTCCTCGGCGGGCGCGATCGCGAAGAACCGCGTCGCGTTCGAGTCCCGGTCCTGAATGTCCTCGGCCAGCACCTCGAGGCCGTTCCCGCCGTCGGCGTTCGCGGGGTGGCCGATGCCGGCGACCGTCGGATCCTCGCGGGCGAACTCGACACCTTGGGCCGTGCTCGCGACGGCCTCGAGGGTGGCGTCGGGGTACTCGCGCTCGAGGTAGTCGCGACACTGCGCCAGCGCCTGCGAGTGGCTGGCGACGGTGTCGAACGCCGGACCCTGCGCGAGCAAGGCGTGGCGGATCGGGGTGACGATCTCGCGGACGACGGCGACGTCGTACTCCGCGAGGGCGTCTAAGCTCTCGGTGACGCTGCCCTCGATGCTGTTCTCGATCGGGATGACGCCGCGCTCGTACTCGCCGCTCGCGACGGCGTCGACGATCGACGTCACCGACTGGCGGAAATCGATCGCGTCGTCGTCGGCGACGGCGGTCGCCGCTCGATGTGAGTAGGTCCCTTCCGGTCCGAGCGTCACTGCGGTCATTGCCGTTCCGTAGTGTGGACGGGGTGAAAAGAACGTCGGGACTGAACGCCCGCCCGACTGCGTCGCTCGAGCCGTGGCTGCACCCATCGAGGGCCGCTCGAGAGCGAATCTGCCACAAGCTATATTCGAATTCTGGCGAATAGTTCGGGAACCGCAGGTCGAGAGCTAGTGCCAGGAGTGGACAGGGATTGGGATAGTCGCCGATCGTTTCACGTACGCTACGCCGACGTCGACGGCGGCCGCGAACGCCTCGCCGCGGCGATCGAGCCGCCGTATCGCGTCACCGACGTCGCCGCCGCCGAGGTCGACACCCTTCGCGGGGCGGTCGATCCCGACGTGGACTGTTTGGTCGTGACCGAGGCGTTCCGCGAGCGGAGCGACGGCCGGTCGTGGACCGACTCGCTCGAGGCCGTCCGCGCCGCGCGGCCGTCGCTGCCGATCGTTCCCGTCGTTCCGTCGTTCGATCCCGAGCGGGTTCGATCGCTGGTGCGGGCCGACGTCGCCGACGTCGTCTGCCGCGCTGATGGGTCCGAGTCGTCGGAGACGGGTGCCACGCCGGAGTCCGATCCAGCGGCGCGCCTTCGGGCCCGGATCGACGACATCTACGACGCCTCGATTTCGGACGTCAGCGGCACCGTCCTCGAGATCGCGCGCTCGCTGATGGGCGCCGCCCCGGACGAAGTCGACATCGAGATCGAGTGGGCACTCGGCTCGATCGGCACTCGGCTCAACGCCGACCGCTGTCTCGTGTTCGAGTACGACGAGCAGGCGGCGCGACTCGAGCCGACTCACGCCTGGGACGCCACACAGTCGGGTACCGCTTCGCTCGAGTCGACGGGCTCGACTGCCGTCTCCGATACGGATGGCACAGTATCTGCGGACGCTTCGGCCGTCGAGCCGATCGACCCGTCCGCGTTCCCCGGCTTCGAGGACTCGCTCCGGGAGTACGACGCTCACGCGATCCCGCCGACGACCGATCGTCCCGAGATCGACGTGCCGGACGGATTCATCGGCGACCTCGCCCCGAACGAGGACGGCGAGGCCGGCGATACCCACCCCTACCTCGAACGACGGGGCCTCGAGGCGCTGCTCGCGGTGCCGATCGTGATCGACTGGGAACTGCGCGGCGTGCTCGTCGTCGGCCAGGATCACCGCCGACCGTGGCCCGACCGGCTGTGCCGACAGCTCCGGATGCTCGGCGAACTGATCGGCCACACGATCGAACGTACGCGCCGCCGGCGCGAACTCGTCCGGAAGAACGAGCACCTCGAGCAGTTTGCGTCCGTCATCAGTCACGATCTCCGGAACCCGCTGAACGTGATTTCGGGGACCGCCGACCTGATCGCGGAAACCGAGGAGTTGCACCGCCTCGAGCACATCACCGCCGCCGCCGATCGCATGGCGTCGATGATCGATGACCTCCTGTTGCTCGCCCGCGACGGGGCGAAACTCGGCGCGGTCGAATCGGTTTCGCTCGAGTCGGTCGTGCGCGATGCGTGGGCCGGCGTCGAGACGGCAGACGCGACGCTCGAGACGCACGATTTGCCGACGGTCGAAGCGGATCCCGGCCGGCTGCAGCAGGCGCTCGAGAATCTCGTTCGCAACGCCATCGAGCACAACGATACCAGCGTCAGAATCCTCGTTGAAGGCACTGCCGACGGGTTCGCGTTCGAAGACGACGGCGCCGGCGTTCCGCCGGACCGCCGCGAGCACGTCTTCGAGGAGGGGTACTCGGGCGCCGGCGGCACCGGTCTCGGCCTGTCGATCGTCGAAACGGTCGTCTCGGCCCACGGCTGGGACATCTCGGTGACCGACGGCAAGCAGGGCGGTGCGCGCTTCGAGATTGCGACGGGTGAGGCGACCGAGTCTGTCGTCGGCTCGGTCGCGACGTCGGGCGTCGATCCGGATTCGAACTCGAACGTCCCGTTCTAGTGCCGTCGATCGGATTCAGCGATCATCTGACCACCACCCGTCTTCCCCGTTCTCATCCACGAGTTGTCAGGTGGCGGTAACAATTATCACACTCTCGGAGAGTTCCTTCCAGTAGCCGGTAGCCACCGGTTCCCCGGTGGTTCAGTTCGGCGAACAGATACGATGATCGAAACCGTCATACCGAATCGAATCCGCCGCCAGTACAGCGTTAAAATCGTCGCAATATTGGGGTGCGTCATCGGCGTCACCCTCCTCTTTGCGGTCATCTTCGGACGGTACGCCGTCTCCGGTCCGGCCGCGGAGACCGAAACTCGTGCGATCGCGGCCCTCTCGGGGCTGGTCGTCGTGTTCGTTATGAACCTCGGCCTGCTCGGAATCGTCCTCGGCGGGAACGTCTCTCTGGCGCTTCGCCGGCTCGGGACCGAAACCGAGCGAATCGGCGACGGCGAGTTCGACGTCGACCTCGAGACCGATCGCATCGACGAGATCGGCGAGCTGTACGGCTCGGTCGAGCGGATGCGCGACTCGCTCGAGGACACCCTCGCCGACCTCGAAACCGAACAGGAGCGCGCACAGCAGGCCCAACGGGAGGCCGAGGAGCGGGCCGACCAACTCGAGGACGAGCGGGAGCAGCTCCGGGAGACCCGCGCGGCGGTCGAGCGCCAGAACGAGCGGCTCGTCGCCGAGGCCGAGCGCTTCTCGGACGTCATGGACGCCTGCGCCGACGGCGACCTTACGCAGCGACTCGAGCCGCAGGTCGACGACGAGGCGATCGAAGCGATCGCGCGTTCGTTCAACGAGATGCTCGATCGGATGAGCGAGACGATGGCGGACGTTCAGGACTCCGCGGACGCCGTCGAGGAGATCTCCGTCGAACTCGAGGACTCGAGCGCGGAGATCCGGACGGCCAGCCGGGAGGTCGCCGATTCCGTTCAGGAGATCGCCGACGGGGCGGCCGAGCAGACCGACGACCTCGACGCGGCGGCCGCGGAAGTCAGCGACCTCTCGGCGGCCACCGAAGAGGTAGCCTCGACGACCGGCGAGATCGCCGACCAGTCCGAGTACGTCACCGAACTGACCGAAGAGGGCCGCGAGGCGGCCGCCGAGGCGGCCGAAAACATCGACGAACTGGTCGAGAACACGGAGACGGTCGTCGAAACCGCCGACGCGCTCACCCGCGAGACCGAACAGATCGAGGAGATCATCGCCCTGATCGACGACATCGCCGACCAGACGAACCTGTTGGCGGTCAACGCCTCGATCGAAGCCGCCACCGCCGGCGCCGACGGCAGCGGCTTCGCGGTCGTCGCCGACGAGATCAAGGCCCTCGCCGAGGAGACGATGGCCGCCGTCGACGACATCGAGGAGACGCTCGAGTCGATCCGCGACCGGACGGAGACGACGGCCGACGAGATCGGCGAGGTCGAGTCGAACATTACGTCGACGGCGACGATCGTCGACGATCTGGAATTGCGCCTCGAGACGATCGCCGGCGAAGTCGAGCAAGTCGACGGCAGCATCCAGCAGATCGCCGCGACCGCGGACGATCAAGCCGATTCCGCACAGGAGCTGTCGGCGATCGTCGACGACGTCGCGGCGGTCTCGGACGAGACCGCGACCAAGGCCCAGCAGGTCGCCGCGGCCTCCGAGGAAACCAGCGCCACGATCGATTCGGTCTCGACGACCGCGACCGACCTCGGCGACGACGCGCGCGACCTGAAGCAACTTCTCGACGCGTTCACGCTCGAGGGTGGAGCGACGAATCGGTCCGTTCGTTCGGCGGCCGGGGTCGGAGGTGACTGATCGTGGTCGATATCGCAACCGCCATCGGCGCCTCGACGCTCGTTTTCGTCGTCGCGACGCTCGCGTTTCTGGCCTGGACGCGGCGCCTTCCGGCTGCGTGCCGACGCTACGGGTACGCCGCGACGGCAGCCGTCGGCGTGATGGCGATCGCGTACGTCGGTATGACCGCCATCGAATTCGTTATCGGCGGCAATACGGATCTGGCGCGGTTCCTGGGCTACACCGGGATGTGGATCCCGATCGTCTACGTGACCAGCGCGATCGCCGGCGTCGACCGGCGGGCGGCGCTACTCTTGCTCGCGATCGTACTGGGCCGAGTCTGGATCACCCTCGTCGGCTACCTCCTGGACGGAATCGCGGGACAAATCGCGTCCCTGTTACCGTTCGCGCTGCTGATCGCCGGCGTCTACCTCCTGTACGGTCCGTTTACGCGCGTCGCCGCGTCCCGGTCGGGCGACCGGTCGCTGCTGTTCACGAAGCTCAAGCACCTGATCGTCCTCGGCTGGATCGGACTCGTGATCAACGGCCTCATCGCGGCGGACGGGCTCGGGCTCGTCGACGACTTCGTCGCGCTGTTGACGCTCGTCTACGTCGAAGCCATCCTCCTGCTCGGGTTCGCCGGGCTCGTCCTGCGAAACGTCGACGCGCTCGAGGCGGCGGCTGAGGAGGGAAGATTGCGCTCGTCTCGAACCGATACCAACCTCGAGGAGAGGCGCCGCGCCGAAACCGCTGAGACCGCTGAGACTGTCGAGACGGCCGAGAGCGTCGAGACGGGCGACTGAAGCGGCAGATTTCGATCGTTTCTTTTACACGTAGTCCGGTTGCGATCACTCGAGTGTCAGCCGCTACGCCTCGAGTGGACGCTGCGATGGATCGGCCGCGCGTATGGTCGGCCGAGTTAATCGTCGCTCGGCGCGGGACCGGCGGTCGACGCGTCGGCGTCGACGATCCAGCCGTCTTCGGTCGCCCGCTCGGCGACGCGGGGCTGGAAGACCCACGCGGACAGCGCGATGATCGGAATCATCGTCGCGGCGACGACCGCGTAGCCGAGGTGGAGGTTCGGCAGGAACGGCGCGGCGAAGATCAGCGGGTAGATCGACCCGCCCGAGGAGCCGATGCCGCCGACGACGCCGGCGACGCTGCCCGAACTGTCGGGGAACATCGCCGGCACCTGCGCGAAGATCGCGCCCTCGGCGAAGGCACAGCCCAGCCCGACGAAGAAGCCGGCGACGACGGCGACGTAGATGTTTCCAGTGAGGCCGGCCGCGGTCATTCCGAACATCGCACACGTGACGAACACCAGCGTCGCGAACGTCCACTGTTCGCGGTAGCGGCCCTCGAACCACGGGAGGAGGTCCGTCTCCGTGCGCGCGACGACGTCGCTGACGTAGCCGCCGATCGGCCGCAGCAGGCCCGCCGCGATCGAGAACGTCGCCGCGAAGGTCGCCGCGATCACGATGTCGCTCTGGCCGAACGCCTCGCGGTAGTAGGTGCCCAGCCAGCCGTTCATCGCCAACTCGAGGCCGAAGGTCATGACGTAGGCGACCGAGAGCACGACCGCGCCGTAGCGGGTCGCGATGTACAGCCACTGTTTCAGGCTGACGCTCGCTTTCGTCGCCTGACGCTTGTGCTCGCTCTTGGCGGCGTCGCCGAAGACGAAGTACAGGACGCCGACGACGACGGCCAGCGCGCCGGTGTAGAAGAACGCGGCGCGCCAGTTGGCGTCGAACAGCGGGCCGACGTACCCCTCGCCGAAGAGCCGCGGCAGCGTGAAGTACGCGCCCAGGCCCGCGCCGGCGTTGCCGATCCCCGCGAAGATCCCCTCGGCCGTCCCTAACTCTTCTTCCTCGAACCACTCGGAGACGTGCTGGATACCGATGACGAACGTGATTCCCGCCAGCGACGCGACGATCCGCGAGGCGGTGAACACCTCGTAGGTCTGGGCGAACGCGCTGATGATCGCGAACGCCCCCACGATCACCATCGTCCCGCCCGCGGTCACCGGCGCGCCCCACTTGTCGGTCAGCGGCCCGATGACGATCCGACCGAGCGGGACGGCGATGACGGCCGCGCTCGAGACGACGCCGAGTTGCGCGACCGAGAGGCCGAACTCGTCGGCGATCTCGCCCGTAAAGGGGGCAAAGGAGAACCAGATGACGAAGCCGAGGTTGAACATCGCCGTCGCGAGCAGCAGGTTCTTCCACTTCCCGGGGAGCACGCTCATGCCACCACCTCCGCCTCCGGGTCCGGATTCGAATCCGGATCCGATCCTGAGGTCGTCTTCGCCGGCTCGGGCTCGAACTGGGCGCGTTCGTCGCACGCCACTTCTGTCGTACGATCCGACTCTCTATTCCGAATCTGGTGGACGAACGGGTTCATATCTCGGGTGACACTCGACGCTCGAAATTCTATAAACCTAATCATTAGTCGAATCCAACAATACTGTCTCTTCCCCGTCCGCTCTAAGGGATAGAATGTCCTTTAGGAAATTGACGGTCGTCGCTCGACGCCCGATTCGGATTTCGTTTGTCGCGAAAACCCGCGTCGAATATCACAGACTAAACCACACGATCTGTACAGTCGTCACTCGACGTGTAATGTGTCCGAGAAAATACCGTCGGCCGTCGTCACTCCTCGAGGTGTTCGATCCCTTGTTTCGAGACGTTCGCCTCCGTGATCTCGTCGGGCATCCAGTCGGGCTTGTCGTCGGGGGCGGTCTCCTCCCAGGCCCAGCCCTCGTAGATGTGGACCTTGTCCGTGCCCTTCTCTCGGAGTTTCAGTTCGACTCGGTCGGCGTCGGCCTCGCTCGAGCCGGGCTCGAGCCGTCGGGCCGCCTTGAGCGCCGCCTGCCGCGGGGTGTTCCCCGAGAAGACGCTCGTCTCCTCGCCGTCCGAGTCGCGCAGTGCGAAGTTCCGTTTGCCGTCTTCACGTACCATGGGTTCGCCTCCGTGTCAATTCAGCACACGACCTGACATAAAGATATCCCCCGAAATCGACCGACTGCGGCGGTATCTTTAAGTGCAGCGGGTGCGCATCTTCCCCGCAGTATCAACCGCTTGTCGTCGCTTCGTCCACTTTCCTCTCGAACCGGTGTGTAACAAGGTCATTCGCCGAGGCGTCGAAAACACTTAAGTATATCCTACGGCGAAGTTCGGCATAGAATCCCGCGATGGTACGGAAAAAGAAGCTGAGTCCGAGTGGTGCGAAAGACGAAGACGGCAACTACCACAACGTCCACCTCAACCTCCACGAGGATGAACTCGCAGTCGCGGGCATGGATATCGGCGACGAGGTCTTCGTCCGCGTCCGAGACGGCAAGATCATCATCCAAAAGGCCGACGAGGAAGACGTCGAACACGAATTCTAGGCGGTCGCCTTTCTTTCGACGCGTCGACTCGCCGAGTCGGTAGTTCGCTCGATATGCACCCCACATCTACATAAAAATACGTCCCGCAGTGAAATTCACTTATTCCTTATAGTCTTTATTTGAATCCATTGTGATCCGTCGCCGTGGGTAACACCCGCTCGATCCCCCATGGCACACGGACCTCACCACTCACGATCGGATCGCTCCGCTGAACGCGCTTCCGACGCCGAGTCCGACGGCGCCGACCGCGCTCGGGCCGACGCGTTCGCGGACAGCCCCATCGATCGACGGACGTTCCTCTCGCTATCGGCGGCGACGGGTGCCGCGCTCGCGCTTCCCGGCGCCGCGACCGCCGACGTCTCGGGCGAACCGTTGACCGACGAGTACGCCTTCGTCGTCAACCACACGCCCGACGACTACGAGGCGGCGACCGTCGTCGAGTTCGCGAACCGGGAGGCCCTCGAGGCCTTCGCCGACGAGTACGCGGCGGCGCCCGATCCGGACCTGTCCCGCGCGCCGAAGGCAGTCACGCGGGAATCGCCGACACCGGCCGCACACGCCCACCTCACGGCCGACGAAGTCGAGGACGTCCTCGAGTTGGACGGCGTCGAACTGATGGATTTCTCCCCCGGCGCGAACCCCTGGTGGAAGCTCGAAGATCCCTACGCCGACGGCGTCTTCCCGCCGGTCGAGGAGGCCCGGAACTTCGTCTCGTACCGGGAGACCGCGCAGGGACTCGCGCACCTCGAGTCGACGTTCCCCGATCGCGTTCGGGTGCACACCCTCCGGGAATCGCCGGGCTGGCCCAACCGGTACACCGGCGAGGATCCCGACTCGCAGGACATCTACGTCGTCGACGTTACGAACGACGTCCGGGACGACGAGTCGTTCGCCGAGAAGGAGAAGGCGGTCTTCTCCCTCTCGATCCACGGCGACGAGCGCGCGGGCGTCGAGGCCGGCTGTCGGCTCATCGAGGACCTCGCGCGGGGCGACGCCGACGACTTCGCGGGGCTGCTCGACGAGATCGCGATCGTCTTCGTGTTCACGAACCCCGACGGCTGGGTCTCGCGAACGCCCCAATTCGAGATCCCGTGGGGCGAGACGCAGACGAACTTCCGGCGCGGAAACGCGAGTCGCGTCGACGAGAGCCCGATCGACACGAACCGACAGTATCCGACGATGGGCTGGGTCGACCCGGCGTTCTGGCCCGCCGAACCCGAGGACGCGCCCGACGTTCGCCCGGGCTACGAGGACGAGGGGCTCGGGTACGCGGACGTCGTCCCCGACTCGTTGGCGATCGTCGAGCACTTCCGCGGGTACGAGAACGTCGAGTACCTCTGTGACTACCACGGGATGTACACCGCGGACCACATGGTGTTCAACCTCGAGACGAACGCGCCGTTCGACCACGCTGGCACCCACGATCTGGACGAGGTCAATATCCGGATCGGCGAAGGGATGGTCGACGAGTGGGGCGGGATCGACGCGGTTTCGGACGCCCTCGCCACGTCCGGCGAGGAGATGTACGGCGTTCCGGCCGTCCCGGACGGCGATAGCTACGACGGTCTCTTCGACTGGGGGACGATCTACGACTCGCTCGCCTACCAGGTCACCGGCGCGTTCCTCGGCTGGGCCGGCCAGCCCGAGGAGTTCGGCGGCCTCGGGGCCGTTACGGTCGCACCCGAGATCGTCCGCGCGAATCACTTCTCCGAGGCCGAGATCGAGTGGAAGCCCTACGTCGAACGCCACTTGGCCAGAGCGTACCGCATCTCGATGCGCGAGTACGCCGAGATGACCGCCGCCGACACCAGCGCGACCGTCGCAACCGGCGGCCGGGACACCGCGTACGTCACGTCGGACAAACTCACTCGGTCGTCCGCCGACCTCCCCCACACCGATGACCACCCCGGCAACGGACGGGGACGGGGGCGGGATCGAGCGACGGCGGTTCGCCGCCGACACGACGTCGTCCAACCCGGTCCCGGCGACCGAGGGCGCGTCGCGGCCCAGACCACCGACCGATCTCACTCGCTGTCGATCCACCTCGCCGGCGTCGCAGGTGCGAGCGAGGGTGTCGTCCGCGTTCGGAATCCCGCCGGAAACGTCGTCCACGAGCTCGACCTCGGCGAACGGACGGCTCCCGACGCTCCGGGCCGACCGCACGACTTCGAGGGCTGGTTCGTCGACCGTCCCGAGGCGGGGCAGTGGGAGGTCGAGGTCGAAGCCGACGCCGAAATCGAGGCCGACGTGACGATTCTGGAGAGCGACGACGAGTACCCCGACCCTGAGGAGGTACTCGGCTACGAACAGCGCGAGTACACCGTCAACCCGATGCAGTTCTTCGCCGACCTCGAGCCCTTCCTCGAAGACGGAAAGATGGACGGCCTCCGGGTCCACGACGTCCGCATCGGCCGACTGCTCCGCGGCAACTCCGGGAAGCGCCGCTACGACAAACTCGTCGTCTCCCACGACGACGGCATCGACGACCCGCAGTACCTCGAGGCGATCGAGGCGTTCGTCGAGGCCGGCGGCGACCTCGTGTTGACCGATACGGGCGTGAACCTGTTGGCCGAACTCGACGTCGGCGACGCCGCTGCGATCGAGGCCGACGACGTCGAGACGATCGACGTCCAGTTCGCGAACCTCGACGACAGGGACTTCGATCACCGGCTACTCGCGGGTATCAGGCCCAGACAGCGGGAGATGTGGAAAGGGTCGCAGCTCGGCTACACGACGGGCGTCGACCAGCCGGCGACGGTCGTCGACCGCGACGCGTTCGAGAGCGCCGGCGGCGACGTCGCCGGAACCACCGGCGGTGAGGACCGCGTCGGCGCCGGGACGCTCGAGGCGGACGACGCCGAGATCAACGTCCTCGGCTCGATCCTGCCGCCGGCTCGCCAGACCGTCCTCCACCCGTTCGGGATGGCGGACTACGCGGTTTCGTTTATGGGTCACACGCTCATCTGTAACGCGCTGGGCTTCGAACAGCGACGGTACAGGAACGGCGAACTAGTGCGGACGTACGGCAAAATACGGTAGGACGGATCGTCGTCTCGCCGACCCATCGACGGGTTCAGTCCGTCGGTGTTACCGCAGCGCCGCGAGATCGAACTCGAAGCCGGCGATGGGGACCTCGAGGTCGTGCTCGACGAGCACCTTGGGATGCACCTCGCCGATCACGCCGACTTCCTCGCCGTCGATGACGACGCTGGCCGTTCGACCCGAAATGAAGGTGGGGTGCTCCGTGGGCGGCGTCTCGAGGTCGACGTCGAAGCGGCGACAGAGCGCCTGCAGGCGCGCCTTGGCGTCCTCGTAGCCGGCTTCGTGGCTCGCGAGGACGGCGCCGACGCGCCGGCGCTCGGCGACGCCGGTGTTCTCGCTCTCGTCGACCTCGGCGGTGAAGCCGATCTCCGCGAGGTCCTGCGGGTACGCACGGTGGGTGTTTCGCTCGAGGACCATCAGCAGCGACGGCGTGACCCACGTCCGCAGCATCGTGAAGTCCTCGCTGTAGGGCTCCTTGATCGTCGCGGGCTCGCCGGCGCCGTAGACGTCCGTTCCCGGCTCGATATCGAGGCGCTCGTAGTTCTCCGCCTCGTTGATCATGTGGAAGTTCAGCAGGTCCTCGAAGCCCAGCCCGACGAGCTGCTCGCGGACCGAGCGCTCGAGCCGCGAGCGCTCGTGGCGGCCGCCGACGGTGCCGACGTCGGGGTAGCGGGGCTCGAGGTCGTTGAAGCCGTACGCGCGCCCGAGGTCGTCGATGACGTCCAGCGGGTGGAGCACGTCGACGCGGTAGGGCGGTACGGTGACCTCGTAGACGAGGTCGCCGTCTTCGCTTTCTTCCCTTTCGGCCTCGAGGCCCGACCGCTCCGCGAGGTCGATCACTTCTTCGGGATCGAGGTCGATGCCGAGGATGGTCTCGATGCGGTCGTGAGCGACCGTCTTCGTCTTCGTCGAGAGATCCGGGCGGACGATTTCGTGGTCCGGGTACTCGACGTTGACCTCCTCGAGCGTGGCGCCGCGGCCGGCCAGCGCGTAGCAGACGATGTTGAGCATCTTGTCGATCGTCCACTGGTCGGTACCGGTCATCTCGACGAACAGGTCCCGCGAGTCCGTCGAGACCTCGGTGCGCCGACCGTTGATGACCGGCGGGAACGAGAACAGCCCGAGATCGTCGTAGATCGCCGGGTAGCGCTCGTACTCGCTGACCAGATCGGCGTAGGTCTGGCCGGTCTGGTGCTCCTCGAGCACCTCGGCCGGCGTCATTTCCTGATCCGAGTCCAGCGGGACGAACGTATCTTCGTCGGGCTCTAAGCCGACGTACTCGATCGTCGGGTTGCCCTCGGTGGCGGGGCTGCCCTTGAGCATCGTCAGGTCGTGGATCCCGATCGCGCCCTTCGCGCGCTTGCGGCCCATCGTCGCGTGAAGCTTTTCCTGCAGTTGGATGAGCGACTCGAGGCTCTCCTCGTCGAGATCCACGTCGCGGATCACCGCGCCCGTGACGTAGGGACGCTCGTCCGGCACCGACTCGTCGACCTCGATGGTCCAGTCGGCGTTATTTGTCGAGGGGACGTGCACCCCGCGGGCGTCGCCGTACTGGTAGCGCAGCGAGCGCGCGACGCCCTCGACGGAGAGCCGGTCGAGCCGGTCGGGCGCGAACTCGAGTTCGAACGCGCCGTCCTCCGTGCGGCCCTCGAACTCGAGGCCGAGCCCGAACAGGTCCTCCTTGAGTTCTTCGTCGCCTTTCTCCTCGCGACCGGTCAGGTCCCGCAGTTCGTCGGGGTCGATGTCGACCGTGGGCATCAGTAGGTCACCTCCGTGTTGCGCAGCAGTTCCAGGTCACACAGCGTGCCGTGGATGTCCCGGATGTCTTCGAAACCGTACATCAGCATCAGCAGGCGCTCTAAGGCCAGTCCCCAGGCCATGACGTCGCACTCCACGCCCAGCGGCTCGAGCATCTCCTCGCGGAAGATGCCCGAGTTGCCGATCTCGACGAGTTCCCCGGTGGTGGGATGGGTGCCGAACAGCTCGAAGCTCGGCTCCGTGTAGGGGTTGTAGTGGGGCTTGAACCGAATGTCCTCGATGCCGAACTGGGCGTAGAACTCCTCGAAGGTGCCCATCAGATCGCGCACCGAGAGGTCCTCGGCCATCACCCAGCCCTCGATCTGGAAGAACTCGAGCAGGTGCGTCGGGTCCAGCGTGTCGTTGCGGTAGACCTTCTCGACGCTGAAGAAGCGGGCCGGCGGCTCGATGTCGCCGATCTGTTCGCCCGACAGGTAGCGCGTCGAGAGCGAGGTCGTGTGCCCGCGCAGCGCGAGCGCCCGCGCGAAGTCCTCGTCCCACGGCGAGTGGTAGCCCTCGCCGTCCTCGCCGACGCCCTCCCTGTGGGCGCGCTCGACGTCCTCGACGAGGTCTTCGGGGAGGTCGTCGATGTGGGTCGGCTGCTCGAGGGCGAACCGGTCCCAGTGCGTTCTGGCCGGGTGGTCCTGGGGCATGAACAGGCAGTCGTTGATCCAGAAGTCCGCGTCGACGTGCGGGCCCTGCATCTCTTGGAAGCCCATCCCGACGAGGACGTCCTTGACGCGCTCGGCGGTCTGGCGCAGGATGTGGACGTTCCCGCCCTCGAAGCGCTCGGCGTCGGCCTCGACGTTGTAGTCGGCGAACTCGACGTCCTCCCACTCGCCGCTGGTGAGCAGTTCGGACGTGACCTGCCCGACCGTCTCGGCGGTCTCGATGCCGGCCATCAGTTCGGTGACGGCCCGCTCGGTCAGAGTCGCCTCGCGGACGGTCGTCTCCGAGATTTCGACCAGTCCGCGCCGGTCGAGTTGCTCGAGCGTGTCCGCATCGACGTCGACGGCGTCGCGGGGCGTCTCGCCGGTGCCCTCGAGGGACGCGAGCGCGTTCGCCTCCGCGTCCGCGTCGGGGTCGGCGTCGGGATCGGCGGTGATCTCGCCGCTGTCGATCGTGCCGTACCCCTTGCGCGCGTAGTTCGAGAGCGCGATATCGACTTGGGGCCCCTCGAGTCCCGACGCGCCGATGACCTGCCCCATCTGAACGGGCTCGGCGTCGGCGCCGGCCTCGAGGGCGGCCTCGTAGAGTCGGATCTCGGGGAGCGTCTCGGTCGCGTACTCGCCCCCTTCCTCGGTCAGTCGGATCGTTTCGTCGACCCGCTCGTCGACGGCGACCAGCCCCTCGTCCTCGAGTTCGAAGACCGCGCCGGTGACGGTCTCCGGGGGCAGGTCGGTCGCCTCGGCGAGGGCGTCGACGGACGTTGCCTCGTCCGCGCTCGCGGCCTCCAAGACCGCGACCTGTGATTCTGGAAGTTGCATTCGCTTGTTTGGATGGCTGACGGGCGGTCAGTTAGCGGTTCCGACTCGGATCGGCGTTTCGACGCTGGCGAGGCCAGCCTCCCGATCCGATACTGACGGCCGCCGATCACAACGATCGGCGGCGTGCGGTCGGTTTCGCCGCGGATGTCCGGTGTGGACGCCCGCGGGTCCGCCGACCCGCGTTACGCGGGGAAGAAGAAGCCGAATCCCGATCGCGGCCGCTGGGGCTGACTGACGACGCCTCCGGCGTGGGATTCGGATGCCATATGCGTTCGATGCGAGGGGGGAAGCAAAAACGTTGCGGGTTGGTAGCAGACCGGACGGCGGCAGCGGTTCAGCCGTTCGAAAGCCGCGTCGTCTCGAGCGTCCCCGAATCGACCCAGACGAATCCCGACTGCTCGGCGGCGGCTTTCGCCTCCCGAACCGCGTCGGGGTCGAACGGATCGTCGAACTCGATCCGGCGCTCCTCGGGTTCGACGGCCGGCAGTTCCGGCAGGAAGTCGTCGTCCTCGAGCAGCCCCTCGACCGAGACCTTGCCGCCGGCGCCGAGCGCAGCGCCGAGCGCACGGTAGCGGTCGTTTTCGGTCTCCCACTCGACGTCGGAGCCGAACGAATCGTTCGAGACGCGGGTCCTGGTGGTCGTTCCAGAGAGCGTACCGAAGCCGTCGTCCGATTCCGATTCGCTGTCGGTGACGTCCGCTCGAGGCTCGTCGGATCCTCGCTTCGTACCGTCATCGGTCGTCGGCGACGAGTCATCGCCGCCGCTGACGCGCGAGACGGTCGGCGATCCGCGGAGTTCGAACCCGTCGGCTTCCCTCGAGGGCGGGGCCGTCGTCCGGTTCGCCGTGTCGGGTTCTCGCTGTCGGGTTTCGGACGCAGCGCTGGTGGCGGACGCCGCGGCTTCGGTTGCACCGCTTTGCTCGCTCGCTGGTTCGGCTTCGGCTTCTTCGATGAGCGAGCCGATTTCATCGTCCCCGCCCTCGAGTGCCGTCGATTCGTCGTCGGCGTCGTAGCCGCTATCGCGTTCGCGGTCGTGGGCCCATGTGGGCCACGGCTCGTCGGCACCGTCCGTTGCTTCGTCCGGGACGTACGCCTCGAGACTGTGTTCAGGAAGTAACGGCCGCTCGACCGCCGTAATCCGCGGGCCGTACCGATCCCGCAGGCGCTCGAGTTCCTGTTCGTCGACCAGCGCGGCGCGCCAGCGGTCGACGCCCGACGACAGCAGGACGAACCGAGCGGCCGTTCCGGACAGCAGCGCTTCGTTGATCGCGTGCAGGACCGCGGGCAGGTTGTCGGTACCAAGCGGCGTGTCGGGGTACTCGAACGTCGTCTCGCGCTGCCGGCCGCCGTGGTCGGTCGCCTCGAGGTGCAGTCCCTGCGACGTCCCCCGTCTACGACCCGTCGCTGAGAGCGCGAACGACCAGTCGATCGCCTCGAAAACGGTCGTTAGCTCGCGCTCCAGAGATTCTCGCGAATAGCGTGCAGCACAGTTGAGCCCCCGGCCGCTCCGGGCGACCGTCTGCCGGAGGACGGCCGTTCGATTTCGGCCGTCCGAGAGAACGTCCGCGAGGGCGGCCTCGAGCGGGTCGTCGGTCCCGGCGCTCCGGCCGCTCCGTCGACGGTCGATATCCGCCGTCGTCACGCTGAACGTGCCGAGGACGTCCGCACAGACGAGGAGGGTATCGCGGGGAGGGCGGGCCATTCGTCCGAGTGGTTTCACGAACGGGCCTATATAACTTCGTCAGACAACGACCTGTAAGTTAGGGGAAAGAACGCGAAACGAGTCCGATAGCGGCGCCGATTCGAACGCCGTCGTTACTGCCGCCGTCGCGGCGACTCGAGTTCGATATCCGCTTCCTCGAGCAGTTCCTCGACCTCCTCGCGTTTCTCCTGGTGTTCCTCGAGGAACTCCCGCATGAGTTGGGCGGCCTGCTCCTTGCAGTCGCCACAGAGCCGTTCGCCGCCGACGCACTCGTCGTAGACGCGCTTGGCGAACTCGTCGTCGTCGCCGGCCAGCAGGTAGGCGTAGAGTTCGTAGACGGGACACTCGTCGGCGCGGCCGCCCTTCTCGCGCTGCTCCTCCGCCGTCTCGCGGCCGCCGGTGGTCGCGGCCTTGACCTTGTCGTAACCGTCCTCGGGATCGTCCAGCAGCGAGATGTGCGAAGCGGGGATCGAGGAAGACATCTTGCCGCCCGTGAGGCCGGTCATAAAGCGGTGGTAGATCGAGGACGGCGGCTGGAAGCCGTAGCCGCCGTTCTCGACTTCGATCTCGCGGGCCAGTTCCTCGGCCTCGGCGCGCTCGAGGTCGAAGGCGTCGACGTGGTTCTCGTAGACGCGCTTCTCGCCCTCGACGGCGTCGATCAGCGCCTCGAAGGCCTCGTCGGTCGCGCGCCGGTCGAAGAAGCGGATGCGGGGCCGCAGCGGTTCCATGCCGCCCTCCTCGAGTTTCGTCAGGACCGAGTCGAGCGTGCTCGCGTCGACCTCGAGGTCGGACAGCGGCGTCTCCTCGAGTTCCTCGGCGACGTGGGTGCACCGGAGCATGTCGTCGTCGAAATCGGCGGGGTCGAGGCGCTCGTAGAACTCCGCCACGAGGGCGCGCTCCGCGTCCTCGAGTTCGAAGCTGGCGTACGCCTCCGAGACCTTGAAGAAGCGCATCCGCTCGGCGAGGTCGCGCGCGAACCGGACGTGGGGATCCTGGTCCGGGCCGACCGGGATAACCGTCGGCTTGGGTTCCTCGAGTTGCGGGTAGAGGATGTCGGCCATCTGGGTGACGACCGACTGCATGTGCGAGATGTCGGTCTCGCCGTCGAAACCGTAGATCGACTGGAACTCGGAGAAGTTGGCGTCGGCGCCCAGCTCGAAGGCCAGATCCTGCAGTTCCCGGTTCGTGGACTGGCGGTAGAGCGTTCCCTCCTCGGGGTCGAAGCCGAGCGCGAGCAGGGAGAGGAGGTAGTCTCGAGCGTGTTCGTCGATCTCCGCCCAGGACATCCCGCGGGCCGAATTGGCCTCGAGGTCGGCGATCAGGGCGTAGGCGTCGGCGCCCTGCTGTTGGTGCCAGATGATCTCGTCGAAGACGAGCTTGTGGCCGATGTGGGGGTCGCCGGTGGGCATGAACCCCGATAGCACCGCCGCGGGCTCGTCGTTTCGCAGCGCTTCGGCGACGGGGCGGTAGTCGCGGTGGCCGAAGATGACGCCCCGGCGCATCAGGTAGTGCGGGTGGGGAACCTCGTCCAGTACTTCGTCGAACTCCTCGATGCCGAACTCCTCGAAGAGCTTGCGGTAGTCGGAGACGCTCGAGGAGCCCCACGGGTCGAGCGCGACGTCGTCCGCGCCTGCAGCCCCTCCGTCCGTCAGCGGTTCTCCTGACTCGGACTCGGAGTCAGTCGACTCCTCGAGTGGATCGTCTCCGGTCATTATCGTCGCTTTGGCGCTCGGGTGCGCAAAAGCCTTCGCTTCTCGCCGCTCGATTCGCGCTCGGCGGGGAAGGGCCGGCCGCGGACCGGTCGGATCGCCAGTATCTTCATGTGACGGCGCCGACAACGACGACCGATGGCAGACGCAGACCCGGATCCGGGCCGCTCGGTCGCCGCCGCCAGCGACACCTGTACCGAAGTGATCGATCGGATCGGCGACGCGGTGATCACGGACCGCGAGTTCTTAGAAACCGTCCTGACCGCCGCGCTCGCGCGCGGCCACGTCCTGCTCGAGGACGTCCCCGGAACCGGGAAGACCCTCACCGCGCTAACCTTCGCGCAGGCGCTCGGCCTCGAGTTCTCCCGGATTCAATTCACGCCGGATCTGCTGCCCAACGACATCACCGGCTCGCACGTCTTCAACGAGGCGACCGGGGAGTTCGAGTTCACCGAGGGGCCGGTCTTCGCCAACGTCGTCCTCGCGGACGAGATCAACCGCGCGCCGCCCAAAACGCAAGCCGCACTGCTCGAGGCGATGGACGAGGGCCAGGTCACCGTCGACGGAACGACCCGGGACCTGCCGGACCCGTTCCTGGTGATCGCGACGCAGAACCCGGTCGAGCAGGAGGGCACCTTCGAACTGCCCGAGGCCCAGCGCGACCGCTTCATGGTCAAGAGTTCGATCGGCTACCCCGAGCGCGAGGGCGAACTCGAGTTGATCGAGCGCCGGAGCCAGCGAGATACCAAGATGCCCTCCGTCGAGCCGGTCCTCGAGACGGCCGGCGTCCGCCGATTGCAGAACGTCCCCGAGCGGATCACGATGGCCCGCGAGGTCCGCGAGTACCTCGTGGATCTCGCGCGGGCGACCCGGGCAGACGACCGCGTCGATATCGGCATCTCGCCGCGCGGGATCCAGCGCTACTACGAGGCGGCTCGAGCGCGGGCAGCGATCGAGGGCCGCGAGTACGTCGCCCCTGACGACGTCAAGCGGATCGCCGTCCCGGTCATGCAACACCGGCTCGTGCTGACGACCGACGCGCAGATCGAGGGCGTCGACGGCGCGACCGTCGTCCGGGATGTGCTCGAGCGGGTCGAGGTGCCGGCCGTCGAGCCGTCGCGGTAGTCGGGTTTCTTCTCGAGCGCCGGCGGAGTTAGTCATCGTCCGCCGCCGCTGCAGCGGCCGTCGCCCGCCGCTTGAGCACGATCAGCGCCGCGAGCAGCGCGACGGTGAGACAGATGACGATCGTCGCGCCGGTTCGGACCGTCGCGCGCTCGAGGACGGCGGTGAAGCCGAGCGCGAGCGCGATGCCGACGATCCCGACGACGACGGCGCCGGTCGCGTGTGCGACCGCCGGCCGGAGAACGCTCGGCTCGCGGCCCAGTTCCTCGGTGATCGAGACGCCGTAGACCGCGCTGTCCCAGGCGACGAGCGCACACGCGACGACGGCGCTAACGACCGGGGTCGACGCGCCGGCGACCGCCGCGGCGATCGCCCCGCCGACGAGCGCGCCGGCCGCCAGCGATCCCGGTGCGCCCCGATCCGGCAGCAGTCGGAGGGAGCCGAGCAACCAGATCGCGACGAAGAGCGTTCCGGCGGCGCTGACGACGCCCGCGATCACGATAGCGACGATCGCGATACCCTCCGGCGGCGCGAGCAGCGAGGCGAGTTCCTGCGGCGCCATTGCACCGAGTCCCGGGACGGGAAGCGGCTCCCCCTCGGCTGCGATCGCTTCGAGTTCCGGCCGGAGCAGTTCGTCAAACGCCCGCGGGTAGCCCACCAGCACGAGCAGCGAAACGATCGCGCCGCCGGTCAGTACCGGCAGCCACCTGACGGCGGGATGGTACCGGAGTCGGTAGAGGCCGGGCAGCCGCGAGACCAAGAGTGCTGCGACCAGAACGCCGATCCCGGCGACGAACGCGACGCGCGGTCCCGTCGCCATCCCGAGCGGCACGACGGTCGACTCGAGTAACGGGTACACCTCCCGGATGTACGGCTCGTCGGTCGCCCGCGAAAGCGCGGCGGTGATCGTTAGCGCACCGCTGACCAGCAGGACGGTCCAGCCGGCCCAGCCGGCTCGCGACGCGAGCCGTCGAATTCGCCAGCGGACGTCCGCGCGTCGATCACGGGGTAACAACTCCGGGATCGGCAGCCGCGGCAGGACGAAGTATACGGTCCAGAGCAGGGCGACGAGCGACGCGACGAACGTCGCGATGCCAACCGCCGTGCTTTCGGGCGAGAACAGGTGCGCGAGCTCGAGGCCGCTCTCGCTTGCGGCCGGTCCGGTCCCCGTCTCCGCCCCCCTGGCGCCCGCGAACGGAACGATCTCGCGAACTCGCCGTCGAACCGGCGGGAGGTGGAACCCGCCCACGACCGCGAGCGGAAGCGTCGTGGCGACGGCGACCGGGATCGCCGACCGAACCGCGCGGTCGCCGATCGCGCCCGTAACGGTCGCCGTCGCGCCGAACGCCGCCAGCCCGATCGCGACGACGACGCCGACGCGGGTCGCGATTTCGCTCGGACCCGCACCGGTGCCGACGGTAGTCGCCGCCTCGAGACCGGCCGCCGCCGCGATCCCGAGCGCCGCGAACACGACGAGGCAGCTCCCGAGGGCGCGGCCGCCGGGCGTCCGCCGCTTCGTCGCCGTCACCGTGCCCGTCAGGAGACAGCCGGCCGCGACGGCGGCGATCGCCGGAACGAGTGCGTCGATGCCGATCGCAAGCGCGAGTGCGCCGGCCAGCGTCGCGAGGATCGTCGTCAGCGCGGTCACCGGCGCGCTGGTCGTCTCAGGGGCGCCGGCAGGAGAGGGATCTCGGCGCGTCGGTGCGGTCGTCTCCGGCGGCTCGCCGATATCGCTCGCCATCAGCGGATCACCTCCCCGAAGCCGCGGCCGAGGGCGCCGGCCAGCGGCGTTTCCGGATCCCAGTCCGCGATCGGCACGTCGAGCCGGCGCAGGCGCTCGAGGCGAGCCTGTCGCCGGATCGCGGCCAGCCGCGCTCCGACGGCGTCGGCGTCGGTGACGGCCGGCGAGATCACCGCCGCACTGTACCCTCGACGGCGGAATTCGGCCGTGAGGTCGACGATCTCGTCGTCGACGGCGGGCGTACAGACCACGAGCTGGGCGGTGGCGGGCAGCAGCGCCTCGAGGTGGTCGACGTCGGCTGCGGCGCCTCCCTCGGGGCCGCCGTCGGCGCGAGCCGCGCTCGAGTCCGAGCCGGCGCCGGGAGAGCGCGCTCGCGCCGCCGACGCGTCGCCGTTCGATGTCGACTCGCCGCTCGACCCGTCGGCACCGCTGCCGCGGGCAGCGACGGCGTCGCAAACTCGCGCGACCCGACCGCCGACGTCGACGCCGGTGCCGGGCTTCACGTACGCCGGCGGACCGGTGTAGACGCCGGGCGTGCGGCCCCGAACGCTGAGGCCGACGATGCCGACGTTGTGGCCCACCTCGAGCAACGCACTGGCGGTCACGACGCCGGCGTAGGCGGCGAGCGTGATGCCGTCGGGCCGCCCGCGGGCCGGCGCGACGCCCGCAACGTCGCGGCCGTCCACGATGACGACGACGTTCGTCGCTTCCTGCTCGCGGTAGAGCACGGTGCCGAGTTCGCCGGTGCGGGCGTAGCGGCGCCAGTCGATCCGGCT
Source organism: Halopiger aswanensis (assembly GCF_003610195.1). Taxonomy (NCBI): domain Archaea; kingdom Methanobacteriati; phylum Methanobacteriota; class Halobacteria; order Halobacteriales; family Natrialbaceae; genus Halopiger; species Halopiger aswanensis. Next base: position 774,038 of record NZ_RAPO01000003.1, read on the forward strand.
CAGCGGGTCGCCCTGCTGGTAGTCCCGAGTAGAGTGGAACTCGTATCCTGCGCCGCCGCTGTCGCTGGCGACGGCGCCCGTGACGGCGATCGTGTCCCGGTGGAGCGGGAGGCCGTCCAGCGGGATCGTACACTCGAGTTCCGTGTCGCCGTCGGCGGGGAGTTTGTCATTCGCGACGGCCGTCGCACTCAGGCTCCGCAGGCGGATCCAGGTCGCATCGAAGACGTAGGTTCCGCGCCGCGGCTGGATCGCGTACTCGAGTTCGATCTCCTCGCCGGCCCGCAGCGTCGTTGCGCCGCGCGCGTCCCCGTCGATGACGTCGAGGTTCTCCGGTACGCCGTCGACGATCCGTACGTCGGGCAGCGTTCGGTCGGATTCGTTCCGCACCGTCAGCGTGACCTCGACGCGCTCGCCGGGCAGCGGCGTCCGCGGCGCACAGTCGCGCTCGAGGGCGATCGCCGCCGACGGATCGGGCGCCGAGGAAAGCGCCGCGTAGCCCAGGTACGTCACGGGGACGATCGCGGCGATCAGCAGCGACGCCGAACCGACCACGGCGCCGGCGGCCGCGAGGACGAGCGAGGCGACGACGCCGGAGTGCCACCGGGTGACGCGACGGACGCGCGGGTGCTGCTTACGCATCGTCTCCCTCCGGTTCGGCGGTTGCACCGGTTGCAGCGCCGCCGTCAGTATCGATACTTCCCCCGCCGTTCGTCTGCGTTGTCGGATTCATCGTCGCCGAACTCGCATCGTCGTCCGATCGCTCCGTATTGAATTCTCCCTCCGCCGCGTACCGTTCCATCTCTTCGAGCGTCCGCTCGAGGCGCCGCTGGAACGTCCGGCCGGGGAACAGCCACCGCCGCAGTCGGTGCCCGAGCGAGAGCGTCCCGGCGGACTCGTCGCCGAGGAAGACCGCGGCGATCCGGTCGTCGGTCCACTCGCCGCGTCGGATCCGCTCGTCCGCGGCGTCGCTCGAGTAGCCCTTCGCGGTCTCGACGGCCCGGAGCGACTCGCGCAGGTCCGCGACGACCGCGTTCGTGTTGGCCCGATTCCCTCGCTTCAGCGCGTCGATCGTCCGGTCGACGCGTTCGGTCGTCAGTTCGCCGACGACGTCGACGCCGGTCCCGGCGTTATCACCGCGCTCGTCGCCGGCGGCCGCCGCTACCGACGCGTCGGGCTCGTCGGCTCGAACGTCCGTCGCGCCGGAGAAGTACGTGCGCCAGAGGCCGAACAGTCCGATCGCGGCCGCGGTTCCGATAAGCACGTGCTGCCGATCGACAGTCTCCTCGACCGTCGCGACGGCCTCGAGCGCATCAGGCGGGAGTGCCGACGGCGCGGTCGCCAGCACGGCGCCGATACCCAAGGCTGCCAGCATCACGAGGACGAGAAGAACGTTCGTCTTGGAGTAGCTGGACCCGCTCATGGCCGATCACCGCCGTTTTCGCCATCGTTCTCGTCTTCGGTATCGTCAGCGGTAGTGTCGTCGCCGTCCGTCACCGACCGCACCGCGGATCGCACGCGCTCGAGGCGGTCGTCGGACGGCGCGGTCTCCCCGTACTCGCTGTCCCGGAAGGCGTCGACGACCGTCCGAACCGGCGGTTCGGGGAATCCCTTCTCGACCGCGTACCGGCCGACTTCGCCCGGCGTCTTCGTTCGAAGGCGAGGCGGCCGCACCAGTCGCACGAACTCCGCCCAGAGTTCCCGGAGCGTCCGAACGTCCTCGTCCGTTTCCTCGTCGCCGGCCGCAGCCGTCCCGTCGGTGCCGGTAACGGCCTCGCTGACGTCGTCGGCGCGCTCCCTCGAGGAGCGCAACAGGGACCGAATCGCGTCGCGGAGGTATCGGTACAGTCGAATCGGGTGAAGCGCCGAAAGCGCCGCCAACCCCTTCGTGGCGAGTTCGCCGGGCAGCTCGACGAGCCAGCGGCCGGCCCGCTCGAGCGCGCGAGCGACCGCGCGGGCGCGATCGACGATCCAGTAGCCCAGCGACTCGAGGGAGCGGGCGAGCCGGACGATGGCGTCGACGGTCCGCCGGCCGAGCGTCCGGAGGGCGTCGCCGAGCCGCTGAAGCAGGCTCGCCGGCGAGGGCAGCGAGCGGACGCGGTCGCCCACTCCATATCGTGCGGAGAGTCGCCAGAAGAGCAGCAAGCCACCGACGACGGCCAGTGCCAGCAGCGCGGCGTTCCGGTAGAGCCCGTCGACGGTGGTCGTCGCGCGTGCGCCCTCGTACGTCGCGGCGATCGTCGCCTCGTTCGCGAGCGGCAATCCGACGGTCGCCGTCCCGTCCGCGCCGGTCGTCGCCGCGGCGGCGCCGTCGACGAGAATCGTCGCGTTCGCGACCGACTCGTTTCCGTACTCGAGTCGCGCGTCGACCGGCCGACCGGGCAGCGGGAAGCGGTCCTCGACCGTCAGCGACAGCGTTTCGACCGTGACCGTTCGCTCGGCCCGGATCTCGCCGCGCTCGACGGCGATCGTCGCGTTCCCCGGGGTCTCGGGAACGGGAACCACCGCCGCGCCGTCGTCCCCGGTCGTGCCGTACTCCTCGCCGTCGATCGAGACGGCCCCCTGCGGGATCGGGTTGCCGTCGACGGTGGCGACGACGGTGACGTTCGTCCCGGCGATCGGAGCTCCGTCGATCGTCAGCTCCGTCTCGGGGTTCATCTCCACCGTCGTTTGCGCTCCGTTTCCGGTCTCGCTCTCGTTTCCGTCCTCGGTCTGCGAGTCTTGCGCCGCCGAAAGCGGCATTGCCACGGTACCGTGGAACTGCCGAGACGCGTCGAGTCCCGGCAGCGTCGGTCCCGAAATCGAGGCGGAGCCGCGAGCCGTCGTCGTCTCCGTTTCCGTCGGGGACACCTCGGCCCGCACCTCGAGGGTTTCCGTGTACGGCACCTCGCCGGTAACCGTTCCGTCCGCGTCGGTCGTTCCGATCCGCTCGTCGTTGAAGTAGACGGTGGCGTCCTCGACCGGGTCGCCGTCGCCGGTGACGGTGACCTCGACCGTCGAGCCGGGGGTCGGCTGTTCGTCGAACGAGATGTCGTACGACGTCCCGTCCTCGTCGCCGGTTTCGTCGTCGCTCGAGTCCTCCGTGTCTTCGCCGTTTTCGCTTTCGTCGCCGTCGCCTGACTCCTGTCCACCACTCCCGCTCTCACTGTCACTCTCGCTCGAGCCGTCGCCACTACCCGTATCCCCGTCTCCGCCGCCGTCTTGCGACGGAGAAGACGAGTCGCCGTCTCCGGTGGTACTTTCGTCCCCGTCCGCGCTACCGTCGCCGGTGGATTCGCCGCTTCCGTCGCCGTCGCCCGTTTCGGTGCCCGTGCCGTCGGTCTGCTCGCCGCTCGAGCCACTGATGCCGTCACCCGACGTCGTCCCGTCGGCGGGCGATCCCCGGCCGTCGGTCGACGTTCCGTCGGATCGGCCGCCGGGCTCTTCGGCCGTTCCATCGCCAGGCGATCCGGTGGTTCCGTCGCCGGATCCCGTGCCGAACTCTCCCTGAGACGGCTCACCGGTTCCCTCCCCGTCGGCGGAACCCGTTTCCGAGCCGGAGCCGGATCGGCCGCCGGCCGTTCCGTCCTGCTGGCCGTCGCCAGCGTCGCCGACTTCGGATCCGGAATCGGAACCGGACTCGGCGTCCGTACCGGTGCCAGAACCGGCACCGGAACCGGCCCCCGACCCGCCGGCGCCGTCACCCGTTTCCCCCGGCTGGTCACCACCCGTTCCGGAGTCGGTTCCGTCGGCACTGCCGGCTGCATCGGAGCCTAACTGGTGATCGCCGGCGCCGCCACCGCCGTCCCCACCGCTGCCGAGTTGTAGTAACCCGCTCGAGCCCTCCTCACCGGCCGGCTGCGCTGGTCCCTGTCCCTGGAACCCGACGCCGCCGAGCGGCGGGATCGTGACCGCCGCAAGCGCCAGAATCGCCGCGGCGACGAGGACGAGCGCGACCTGCCCCCAGTCGGGACCGGTCGCGGCTGCGGTGCTCGAGTCGACTGACTCGTCGCCCGCGTCCGTCGATCCTGATCCCATCCGAAACTCCCGTATCGGACCCACCTAATTCCCGGATACCCATAAAAATATGCAGCGATAGCCGCTCTGCCGGCCACAACGCTTAGGTGACGGCTCCCCTCGCTCGACGCGGGGCGACTGCGCTCACCGATTTTCCGCGCGCATCGTTTCGAGCCGTTCGATCGGATCGACACCCGCGAGGACCACGACCGCGAAGACCTCGTCGCCGCCCGACCGCGGCGCGTCGCCGCCGAGAATCTCGACCGAGCCGGTCGCCGACTCGAGCGTCTCGCGGCCCTCCGAGATCGCCCGGCGGTTGAGCCACGCGGGCGGCCCGCCGACGATCAGCATCGCTCGCTCGGCGTTTTCGCGCTCGCACTCGAGGGTGAGTTTCCCCCGCAGCGCCTTCCGGATCGTCGTTTCGACGGCGCTGAACGCGGCGCCCGTGTCGACGCTCGAGTCCGACCCGAAGAGGCCCAGGCCGAGGTCGATATCGAGCCCGAACGGCGAGCCGCCGCCGTCGTCGCTCTCGACGCGTTGCGTGCCGTAGCCGAGGCTCACGACGTCGCTTTCGCCCCCCAGAATGCGGCCGACGTCGTTCGCGTCGATGACGGTCTCGGCGCCCGATTCGCCGCGCCGATCGCGGCCGTCGCGGGAACGCTCGTCGCCGTCGAGTCCGCCCGTGTCCGCCGTCGACCCGAAGAACGCACCGACGCGGGTCGCGAGCTCCCGATTGAGCCGCTGGCGGCCGTCGCCCAGCCCCTCCCGCGGCCGCAGCCATAGCTCGTTGTCGAAACAGACGATCGCGTTCGCGAGGCCGTCGAGTTGCTCGAGGGTTTCGACGGCGTTCGCTTCCGCGAGCGGGCGCGTTTCGGCTTCGGGGATCGTGGCCGGCTCGGAATCGGCGGCCGTCTCGGTCGCCGTTTCGGTGTCGTCCGTCGGTCCATCCGTCGCCGGCTCGGCAACCGGTGCTCGATGGTCGATTTCGTCGGTCGGCCCGTCCTCGAGTTCCGACTTCGCCGGCAGCGTCGCGAGGACGTACACCGGCTCGTCGTACAGCGTCTGTAAGTTCGCGACGAGGTGCGGCGCGGTCCCGCCGCCGGTCGCGCCGCCGAGGCCGACGACGACCAGGAAGGCGTCCGCCAGCGAGGGCTGGCCCTGATCCAACTGTCGGCTGAGTTCGTCGACGTACTCCTCGCCGACCTCGAATCCTCGGTGGAGGTTCCCGTTGAGTCCGTGGTCGATCGTCTCGCCGTACCGGTGTCGATGCGTGTCGGGGATCGCCCCGAGATCGGTCAGCCCGTCGACGTCGGTGTCGAACGCGAACGCGTCTGCGACGAACGACGAGGACGCTGCCTCCTCGTCCGCCGCACGGATCGCATCGGCGATCCGACACCCTGCGCCGCCGACCCCGATCACCTCGAGTTGCATAGCGGAACCTATCGGACGACCGGGCTTTCACGTTTCCGTTCCGATCGCTTGCGCGGCTGACACCTCTTGAGCCGCACTCGCCCTCGAACTCAGTTCCGCAGTCAGGGCGTCAACCGCTCGAGCGACCACCACTCGATCCCGCCGTCGTCGTCGACCAGCGCGAACACCATCGTCTTGCGGACGCCGTGAGCGAGGCGTACGTCCAGCGCCAGATCCCGCGGTTCGAAGACGTAGTCGGCCGGATGTACCCGCACCAGCAGTTCGGAGTGATCCAGTTCCGAGACGGACTCGACCGCCGCGTAGGTCCGGAAGTCCGCGCCGAACTTGTAGCCGGTCTTGGGAACGACGTCGCGCTCGCGCAGTTCCGTGTAGACGGCCAGGCGGCGCTCGAACCGTTCGCCTTCGACCTCGCGCCCGCGTTCCCGGACGGTCGCCGGATCGAGGTCGATCGCCCCCCGCTCGGCGAGGGAGGCCGCCTCGAGCAGCGAACACTGCAGCGTCGGCCGATCGTACTCCCGTCCCTCGAGGGGCTGGCCGTAGAACAGTCGCTCGTAGAGTTCCAGCGGCGGGTCCCAGACCACGACCCGGTCGGCCAGCAGGTCGGCCTCGCAACGGTCGGGGAGGCTCACGTCGGGGTTCGAGTTCCCCGTCGGCGCCTCGCGGTTCACCTCGAAGTAGGTAATTTCGCTCTCCTCGTCGACGACCGCGAGGACGCCCTCGGCGAGTTCGCCGGCCGGCACGTCGGTCCGCTCGCCGATGATCCGCAGGGCGTAGGCGATCTCGCCGTCGCCGGGCCCCTTCCCGCGGGGAAACACCGCGAAGTCGGCCTCGCCGGTCGGCGGGTCCTCGACCCACGATTCGTCGGCCGGCGAGAGGTAGAAGCCCCGCGAGCGCAGATCCGCGTAGACGAGAAAGCGAACGCCGAAGCCCTCGCCCGGTTCGCGGGCGACGAACGCTTGGAAGTCCAGTCGGGTCCCGTCCGCGTCGTCGACCACCGCTTCGAGATCGCCCCGATAGAGTAGGTGGGCCGCCTCGACGGGCGAGAGCGCGATTTCGTTGCTCGAGATCGGATAGCCGTACCCCCGGGAATCGTGGTAGCGCTGTCGCGCGTCGCCGCCGACGTAAACGAGACCCGCCTCGGCGTCGAACCGCCCCTCGAGTGACATACGCGTGGCTTGGCCGTGGGGCACTAAGTGGCTGCGGATCCCGCGCCGTCGCGGACCGCCGTCTCAATCGTCGCTGACGGCTTCGGGATCCCCTTCGCCCTCGCCCTCGAGCGCCCGCGCTTGCGCCCGATCGCAGGTCGCGTCGAGACACCGGGTCCCGCTCCGGGTTTCGAACGTCGGGAGGCCGCAGGCGCACTCTCCGTCGATGACGCCGGTCGGCATCGCGAAACCGGTATCGCAGTCGGGGTAGTGCTCGCAGCCGGCGATGAGCCCGCCCCGGCGGAGGATGCGGAGGTCCCCGTCGCAGTCGGGTTCGGGGCAGTCCCACTCCCGGTCGAACGCCTCCGAGACGGCCTCGTCCAGCGACTCGCAGTCCCGATCGAGACAGACGTTGAAGGCGAGGCCGCGCTCGACGCGCATCCGCGGCAGGCCGCAGTCGCAGTTGTGTCCGTCGTGCCGGATCGTCGCGTCCGACGGCACGCCGTACCGCTCGCCGCAGTCGACGCAGTGGACGCCTCTCGAGCGAACGAGCGCCCCCGAACAGTCCGGGCAGGTCCCGATCCGCGGCCCCGCCGCCGAGACCGGGTAGTGGGCGAACCCGTCTTGTTCGTGGGCCGCGATGCGCAGGGTCTGGGTGTCCTTCTTCGCGAGGAGCGTGAAGCCGTCCGAGCGGTCGCTCGAGACGCTGTCGGCGCGGGTGAGCCACGCGACGGGCTGGTAGCCGTCGCTGTCGTGGACGAGCACGGTGTTGTCCGGTTTGACGACCGTCGTCATGCGGCCGCGGTACTCCTCGCGGTCGGTGCCTTCCGTGATGACGGTGCAGTCGCCCGCGAGCACGCGGATCGCGTCGTCGATCATGGCGACGTTGGCCGCGGGTTCGTACTTAAACTCGAGGTCGGCCGCAGCCGTCGGTCGCCGCCCCGTCGCCCGGCACGGGCCGCCGTCACGTCGCGGTACGCTTTTGCCGATTCCGTCGCTCGTCCGGACTATGCCCGAATCCGACGAGTTCGGCGACGGACTCGCCGACGCGTCTACCGCGGCGGATCTCGAACGCGCCCTCGAGAATCTCGCGGACGACGTCGCGACGCTGGAAGCGGCGCTTTTGGGGCCTGACGGGGCGGACCCCACGGTGACGGCAACCGAACCGGATCCGGAACAGCGAGCCCGGTTCGAAGCCGTCGCCGGCCGCTTACAGGACCTGCTGGCGGCGACGGACGGCGGCCATCGGCCGATCAACACGCGGTCGGGAAAGCAAATTACGCCGCTCGAGCCCGATCCCGACGCCATCGTCCTCGAGGATATCGCCCACGCGCTATCGAATCTGAGCCGCTTCGCCGGACAGGGACGGGAGTTCTACGCCGTCGCCCGCCACGCGGTCCACGTGAGCCGCGAGGTCGAAGTCCGCAGCGGCTCGCCGGCGGCGCAACGATGGGGGCTCTTGCACGACGCCAGCGAGGCCTACTTCGCGGACGTGCCCGCGCCGGTCAAACGGAGCCTCCCGGGCTACACTCGCGCCGAGAAGCGGTTTCAGGCCGCCGTTCGGGACGCCTTCGACCTCGCGCTCTCGCCGGAAGACGAGCGATTGGTCGACGAGGTCGACGCAGCCGTCGGTCGCTACGAACTGGTCGCACACTTCCCGGCAATCGGATACGAGGCGCCCGACCTCGAGTACGTGCCGCCGTGGTTCGGGTCGGCTGAACGGACGAACTCGGGGGATGCGACGGTGATGAGCGCGAAGGCGCTGTTTCTCGAGCGCGCTCGCGAACTCGGGCTCGACTGAGACGTTCGAGGTCGAAAAAACGGGAGTTCGGCTTCGAGAAAACGGGAAAACGAGAGAACCGAATCGGTCCTGGCGACCGAGTACTGCCTACTTCGACAGCGACTCGACGAGCCGTTGCGGGAAGCCGGTGATCAGCTCCCACAGGCCCATCGGCTCCTCGTCGGCGCGCAGGCGAGCCCGGATGCGCTGACTACAGAGTTCGACCGAGATGATCAGCAGGAAGATACACAGCAGCGTCGCCATGGTGTTGGTGAACTGGAGCAGTCCCTGCTGTACCTCGAGGATCTGCCCGAGGCCGCCGCCGCCGATGACGCCCAGCGCGACCGCCGCGCGGACGTTGATCTCGAAGATGTAGAGCGTCCAGGCGATAAACGGCGTCGTCACCTGACTGAGCATCCCGAATGTGATCGTCTGCGGGCGGTTCGCGCCGGTCGTCTCCATCGCCTCGATCGGCCCTTCCGAGATCTCCTCGAGTTCGTCAGTGAAGAGCCGCCCGAGGTTGCCGATGGTGTCGATGCCGACCGCCAGCGTCGCCGAAGCGGGGCCGAGGCCGGCCAGCGGGATGAGGATCAGCGCCCAGATCAGCGCCGGGATCGACCGAATCGCCGACATCGTCCCGCGGAAGACGAAGTTCAGCGGGAACGGCGTCACTCGTTCGGACCCGAGCACGCCGAACAGCAAGGCGAGCGGGAACCCGATGATGGTGCCGCCCAGCCCGATCGCGAGCGTGGTACCGGCCTCGCCGAAGACGGCGAAGATCCCGAGTTCGTCGATGAAGAAGGCGACGGGATCGGTAACGAGTAACTGCCCGACCGCGGGATCGAACAGCAGCTGACGCTCCGTGATGAACGCCCAGTACTGGCCGATGTCGAGGAACGGGATCACGCCGAAGTACCACGTGATCGGGAAGAAATCCCGCAGCGACTCGAGGAAGAAAGGAGCGTTGTACTCCGCGTCGAACATGCCAACGGCGCTCAACGCTTGCAGGAACAGGAACCCGATGACGCCGAGCAGCGTCAGGCCGCCGATCGCGCGCCGTCGTCGGGACCGGCGGATCCGCTCGTAGCGCTCGGTGAGTCGCTCCGTTCGGCGGACGCCGTCGGCATCGGTGGCGGCGCTCCCGGATTCGGACTGCGGGCGGGTATCGGTACTCACGATCGCGATCCCCCCGTTCCCGAGTCGATCGCCGATGCGGGAGACGCCCCTTCCGCGCCGTCGGTCGCGATGTCGGCGCTCCGGTCGGTCCGCTCGTCAACGTCGGTCTTGGCGAACATCCCCTCTGTGTCGACGTCGCCGTAGATTTCGTCGATGACGTCGAGCGTGAGTTCGTCGCGGTAGCCGTCGAAGACCTTGCGCCCGTCACGCAGGCCGATAAAGCGCTGGCCGAACTTCCGGGCGAGGTTGACCTGGTGGAGACTGATCATCGCCGTCAGATCGCGGTCCTGCGCCGCGGTCCGGAGGTAGCGCATTACCTTCTGGGCGCTCCCCGGATCCAGGCTCGCGACCGGCTCGTCGGCCAGCAGAATGTTCGGCTGTTGGACCAGCGCGCGGGCGATGCCGACTCGCTGTTGCTGTCCGCCGCTCATTCGCCGGGCCTTCTGCTGGGCCTCCTCGAGCAGCCCGACCGTCTCCAGCGCCTCGAGGGCGCGGTACTTCTCGTCGTCGGACTGGAGTTGCAGGAGGCTCTCGACGTACCGGCTGCGGTTGAGCGTGCCGGTCAGCGCGTTCGAGTAGGCCGTCATGTTCTCGATGATGTTGTGCTGCTGGAAGACCATCGCCACGTCGTCTCGCGGTTCGAGGACCGGCGTGTCGTCGATGCGGACCTCGCCGGAGGTGGGTGCGGTTAACCCGTTCAGACACCGCAACAGCGTCGATTTCCCCGATCCCGAGACGCCCAGAATAACGACGAATTCGCCGTCGGGAATTTCGAACGAAACGTTATCGAGGGCGACGGTTTCGCCGAACGTCTTGGTGAGGCCGTCGGCGACGAGTGTGCTCATGATGTGTCCGTTACGAGAGGTCTTTGAATTCGAGTCCGAGTTCGTCCATCACGTCTTCGATCGGTGCGTAGTCCTCCACGGAGCCGGATTCGACGCCGCTGAACCAGAGTTCCTCGCCCTCGTAGTCGTCGCCGTGCTCGAGGTCCTCGGCTTCGACGTTGAGGATGGCCTCTTCGACGTCCTCGCGGATCGGATCGTCCCAGTCCGAGCGCGCCATCAGCGGCGCCCGCGGGATCGGGTCCGACACGGCCAGCAACTCGAGTTCGGGCTCTTCGGAGCCAGCGTTTTCGTACTCGGCGGAGATGTCGACGAAGTCCTGAGACAGTTCGTCGAACTGCTCCTGGGGCACGTGCGGTGCCGTCGAGAACGCGCCGGTCGTCGCGGCGGCGATCGAGGGATTGTTAATTAGCTGGTCGCGCGCGGTCGAGTGGTCGGAGTACCGCGGCGTGAAGTCCGGCGGGTCGCCGTCCGGCGCGGAGCCGGTGTCGAGACCGGCCTGACTGAGCATCATCATCGGGACGAGCGTCCCCGAAACGGACATCGTAGCCCCCATCGCAACCTCCTCGCCCTCGAGGTCGGCGAGTTCACTAATATCGCTGTCGGGAGTCGTGGTGATCAGCGAGAAGTACTGTGCGGCACCGTAGGCGACGCGGATACCGATCACGTCCGCGACGTCCTTGGCGGCGACCGCCGCCGACGGCGACGTGTCGGCTAACTCTCCGGCGCCGCGGCGCAGTTCCTGAATCGTCGCCGTGTAGCTTTGAGCCCGATTCGGTTCGATCGTCACGTCGACTTCGGACTCGACGTAGTCGAACAACGGCTGATACTGCGCCACGATGTCGACGTCCGATTCGGCCGGATTGAGGATCCAGGAGATCGTCGTCTCGTCGACCGAGCCGGTCGTCGTGCCGTTGGTCTCGCCGTTTCCGTTCCCGTTCCCGCTGCTACTCTCGTCGAGGCACCCTGCTGCGAGTCCCGTTCCGAGCGCGCCGCTGGTGATCAGAAACCGTCGTCGGCTGCTCGTTCGCTCACTCCTGTCACGCATTATCGTTCATCTTCGCCGTAACGTTCAGCCAACATAATTGTTTATATCGACATAATTCACTGATATGGTGATATCCGGATACATATGTGGTCTATATATTCTACATACGGAACAAACGCGGGACCGATCTTGAGAAACCGAAAACACTGTCACGGCAACCGCCCGCGTCCGATCGTTCGTTCTGCGGGCCGTCGACGATGGCGGCTGTCCGGCGGAAGCGGATCCGTCGCTCGTTGATTCCGGCGAGAACGGGGTCACCGCCGAGCGGTGAAATCCGTTCGGATTTAGTACCGGTGTCATCGATACGACCCTGTGTCCCGTCCATCGCTGATCGTCTACTGCGGGTTGCCCGGGGTCGGGAAATCGGCCGCCGCGGCCTACACCGCCGACGAGCTGCCGGCCCGACGGTTCCGGAGCGACGAAATCCGCAAGGAGCTGTTTCCCGAACCCGAGTACACCGCCGCGGAAACCGCGGCGACATACGACGAACTGCTCGAGCGCGGTCGCGAGGCCCTCGCGTCCGGCTCGAACGTCGTCCTCGACGCGACGTTTCGCTCGACGGAGTACCGCGACCGCGCGGCCGCCCTCGCAGCCGAGGTCGACGCCGCCGACGGTGTCGCCTTCGTCCGCGTCACCTGCGAGACGGACGTCGTCACGGAGCGCCTCGATCAGCGGACCACCGCGGAGTCGGTCAGCGACGCCGGCCTCCGCGAGTACCGGCTCGTCAGCGAGTCGTTCGAACCGCTCGAGCGCGACCACGTCGTCGTCGACAACTCGGGGCCGCTGGAGGAGACGTACCGGCAGATCGACCGGTCGGTGCTAGACCGATGACGACGATCAAGGACAGCGTCCACGACTATATCGAACTCGACCCGACCGCGGAGGCGCTGCTGGACACGCCCGAAATGCAGCGGCTGCGGAACGTCCGTCAGCTGAGCACCGTCCAGCTCGTCTACCCCTCCGCGAATCACACGCGTTTCGAGCACAGCCTCGGCGTCTACCACCTCGCCTCGCGGGCCGTCGACCGCCTCGAGGTCGACGATGCGCTCGCCGACCGGCTCCGCGCAGCGGCGCTGGTCCACGACGTCGGCCACGGCCCGTTCGGCCACCAGACCGAGGCCGCGATCGAGCGCCACACGGACCGTCACCACGACGAGATCGAGTGGCTGCTCGAGGACTCGGACAGCGATCTCGGTCGCGTGCTCACCGAGCAGGGGCTCGATCCCGCAGCCGTCGCGGCGACCGTCGACGGCCGCGGGCCGCTGGGGGAACTCGTCTCCGGCTCGCTGGACGTCGACCGGATGGACTACCTCGTGCGGGACGCCCATCACACCGGCGTCCCGTACGGCACGATCGACCACGCCCGGCTGCTCTACGCCCTGCGGCGCGTCGACGGCGAACTCGCCCTCGAGGAGGGCAACGTCGCGACCGCCGAGAGCGCGCTGATCGCGCGGACGCTGATGAACGCGACCGTCTACCGCCACCACGTCTCGCGGATCGCCGGCGCGATGCTCGATCGGGCCAGCGAGCGGCTCCTCGCGGACGAAGTCGCCGACCCCGACCGGTTCGCTCGGCTGACCGACGCCGAACTGCTCGCGACCTTCGAGGACTACCAGCGGACGGCCGATACCGCGGCGCGAATTCGCGAGCGCAACCTCTACAAGCGGGCCGTCTGGGTCCGCCGCGACGCCGTTCCCGACCGGTTCGTCGGCCTCGCGTACGAGCGGACCAGACGACTCGAGCGCGAGATCGCCGAGATCGCCGGCGTCGACCCCGCCGCCGTCATCGTCGACAGTCCCGCCGAACCGAGTTCGCCGGAATCGCGGGCGAAAATCGTCGTCGACGGTGAACTCCGTCGACTCGAGGACCGCTCGGCGCTGGTCGCCGGGCTGGACGCCTGCGTCCGCGAGATTTGGCGACTGGGCGTCTACGCGCCGCCGAGCGCGCTCGAGGCCGTCCGCGAGGCGGCGACGGCGGTGCTCGATCTCGGGAGCGTCGAGGGCGACGTCGCGCCCTGACCGGTTCGCGGCTCGTTTCTGATCCGCCGCTTACTCGCCCGAACTCGGCGATTCGCTTTCCGACAGGCGATCCTCGTACTTCGCCAGCGCCTCCTCGAGCGCCGCACCCGCATCGATCTCGAGCGAGTCGGCGAGCGCGAGCAGGGCGAACAGCGCGTCGCCGATTTCGTCCGAATTGATCTCGAGGTCGTCGGGATCGGACCCGTATCCGGTCGACTCGTTGGCGTCCTTCGCGAGTTCGCCGACCTCCGAGACGAGATCGAGCAGTCGGTACTCGGGCGGCGTCTCGAGGTCGTAGCGCTCGACGAACTCCGCGACGCGTTGCTGGTGGTCGTCCATACGGGCAGCTGCACCTATCAGCAAAAAAGAGAGTCGAAATCGATCGGCGGATCGGCGCTCGATCGCTCGAGTACCGGCGCACGGGCCACGCTCACCCGGCAGTGACGCGTTACTGTGCGCTCGCGTTCGCCGCACCGTCGGATCCGTGGCCCGGAACTGCGCTGTCGGTATCGGCCTGCGGATCCCCTCGCCGGTCGTCGATGTCGACCGGCGGGCCGGGCTGTCGTTCGGGGCCGAACGCCTGGCCGGCACCGTCGCCGGCGATCGAGCGCGCGACCGCCGCGGTCTCCGGCCCGTCGAGTTCGCTCGCCCGCTCGCGCAGCGTTCGAATCGCGTCGCGGTCGACGCCGCGGTCGGCCAGCACTCCGTCGGGAACGTCAGCCGCACTCGTTTCGACGGCCGCCAGTTCCCGCTCGAGGCTCCGGATCTCGGCGACGGTCTTCGCGACCTCCGCGCGGTAGCGGCCGTCGTTCAGTTCGCCGGCCTCGCGGGACTCGTTCAGTGCCGTGAGGCGCTGCTCGAGTTTGGTGAGCCGGGTTTCGGTCTTCGCGAGACGCTCGTCGATGATCGCCGCCTTCGACGCGTTGCTCTCCGCGGCCGCGAGTTCGGCGGCGTAGGCGCGTTCCGACATACTGCCGTTGATTTCGGCCTGCTGGACGCCGACGACGCCGGCGAACTGTGCGCCGGGCTGGATCGATTCCCCGGAGCCGTCGGTCGCTGTCTCCTGCGTGCCGCTCGAGGCCGGTGTCGCGGTTGCGCCGCCGAGCGGCGCTGCAAGGATCGCAACGACGAGGATCGTCGCGAGCGTGATCGTCGTGAGTCGGTTCGGTAGTCCGGTCATGGGTGTGGGTGGGTACGGGAGTCGGTTCGGGATAACTTGTCGAGGCGATGCGTGCTGTTTGCCGCCGATTTCGACGCGTTGCCGACGGTTTCGGCCCCGACGAGCGGGTCCGAGCGCCGTCGCAGTCGGTTACGCCCCATCGTCGTCGCCCTCACCTCCGGTTACCGTCGCGGGATCGACCGCGTCGGGCAGCGCGAGGACGTTCTCGCGGCCGAGCCGGAACGACTCGAGCTTGTCCTCCTCGCGGAGTCCGCTGACGACCTTGCTGGTCTTCGCGTCGGTCCAGCCGAGTTCCTCGACGACGGTCTGCTGTTTCATCCGCCCGCCGCGGTCCCGGACGAGCCGCAGCACCTGCTCCTCGTTGCTGAGGAGTTCGGGATCGACGTCGCTCGCGGGGATGGAGTCCGACGACGGCTCCGAACCCGGCGACCGGGCTTCGCTCGAGTCGGTATCCGAATCTACGCCGGCGTCCGAACTCGCGGCCGCCGTTGCCGCGCCGCCGTTCGCTGCTGCTGACGGCGAACCGGTGTCGGGTTCGTGTCCGCCCGATGGACGCCCGCGCCCGCCGCTCGTCGGGAGTCGGTCGCGGTAGCGCCACGCACCGGCCGCACCGAGTCCGATGACGACGGCTGCGATCGTGGCCACGAGCGCCGTGCTGGGCCCGCCGCCGGTAGTGACTACGACCTGTGGCTCGCCGGTGATGAAGTCGGTCTCGCCGCCCCGCCAGAGGACGGCCCGCTCCCGTCGCTCGTCGGGATCGGGGGTCGCCGACTCGAGTTCGTAGCCCGCCGGCCACTCGAGGAGCAGCCGCGTGCCGTCGTCGAGGAAGAGCCCCTCGATGGCGTCGCCTGCACGGAGAACGTCGCCGTCGCCTTCGACGGCGGCGAACCCGTGCCACCGGAACGTGTACCTGACGACGCCGTACTCGCGAGCGAACGAGCGCCGTTCCGTCTCGACGGCGAACCCGTCGGCGCGCATCTCGCGGCCGGTCGCGTCGCTCGCGGTGGCGACCGTCGTTCGCATCCGGTCGGCGAACGAGCGCGTGTAGTTGTCCGGGTCGTCTCGGATGTCCGACTCCAGGGAGTCGAACGCCGTCCTGCTCTCGTCGTCGTTCAGCCGGACCCAGAACTCGAGGGTCCACTCGGCGGTGCCGTTCGGTTGGATCGCGACGTCCATTCGGACCTCGTCGGCATCGATCCGATTCTGGTCCTGCGCGATTCCCCGCATCGCCGTCTCGGTCCCGGATTCGGAGCCCGCCTGCGCGCTACCGCTCGAGAGCGCAAGCGACGGCTCACCGTTCGTCGGATCGGCCGCAGCCGCCCCGATACCGGGACTGAGGAGCAGTGCCGCGACGACTACGACCGCTACGCCGACGCGACCGTTCATACCGCTCGATGCTCGTACCATTGCTTAAAGGGAACGAAAATCGTGTTTTTATGATCGTTCTGTGTCAGCAGGAGCGACTCGCTCGTCGGCTACCGACTGACCGGTCTGCGCTGTGGGTGAGCCGTTGGGCAGGGGTGGTAGGCCCGCACGCGGGAGGAACGGGCTCCGTTAGCGGGAGGGCCGAAGGCGTCGGTGACCGTCGGAGTCGGTCGAGATCGACGGCACAGTGGGCGGCCGCCGGTCGTTAGGCGTCGGTTTCGTTGTCCGTTGACTCGTCGGTGTCGTCAGTCTCGTCAGTGTTGTCGCCAGTCCCCTCCTCGTCAGCGTCGCCGGTTTCCGGTTCGGGTTCGTCACTGTCGGCGTCCTCGTCTTCATCGGCGTCATCGCCATCATCGCCCGGCGTCACGTCGCTGATCGCGTCACCCAGCGGGTTCTCGAGGTCGCCGCTCAGGAACGACGAGATCCGGTCGTGGATCGCGGAGACGTGGTCCGGGACCTGGTCAGGGAGGTCGACGGCAGGGCCCTGTCCGTTTCCGGCTCGCTCGGCGTCGTTAGCGTTACCGCTCGCGTTCGCGTTCGCCGACTTGTCGTCGGCGTCTGCGTTTTCGGCGCCGTTGCTTCCGTTTTCGGTTCCGTGTTCGTGCGCGTCCGCATCCGCGCCGTCAGCCGGGGACGCGGGTGCGTTCCCCGGAACGGCGGCGGCGAGGCCAGTCGTTGCAACCAGTACCGCGAACGCGGCTGCGATGAGCGTCGTTCGGTTCATAGCTCGCATCCGATCCTCGAGGGCCGGACCGATATGAAGGTGGAATACCGCCAACGCGGTTTTCGGGGTTTTGAACCGGCTTGAACGACGTTTTCGACGGTTTGTATTCCGTTTAACGCGGGTTGAACGGTCGGTCTTTCCCAGAACGGATCAAACCACGTCAGCGGACTGCCGTGCCCGCTGGCCCGCACGCGTCGTCTCCGATCGGTCGGTCCGCAGCGCCATGGTCCCTCCCGTTCGATCGCACCCGTCCCGGTCTCGAGCCCGCGGCGTCCCGTCCGCGAACCGGCGGTAAATCCGCATCTTTTTCACATTTTCTCGAGAATCTGAGAAAGAATCGATGGAGAAGGCGTTGTGGTACCTCATCGCCGGCACGCGCGGCGGCGAGAACAGGGCGCGGATCATCCGGGCGCTCGAGGCCAAACCCCGCAACGCCAACCAGTTGGCCGAGGAGTTGGACGTCGGCTACAACACGGTTCGCCACCACCTCGAGATGCTCGAAGATCACGACGTCGTCGAGCGCGGCGGGCGGACCTACGGGGAGTTGTACTTTCTGACGGACCGGTTCATGCGCCACTGGGACGAGTTCGAAACGATCACGGAGCACTTGGAGTGATACCGATGGCAATGTCAACCGAAATCACGGCGGCAGCGGTCCTCTCGGCGGGGAACCTCGTACTGCTCGCGGCGCTGACCTACGTCTGGGTGCAGAACTACCGGCGGTTCAAGACGCCGCTCGTCGCCGGCCTGCTCGCGTTCAGCGTCGTGCTCGCGCTCGAGAACGCGGTGGCGATCTACTTCTTCTTCAGTTCGGGAATGTTCTACGCCTCGGATCCGATCGTCCAGCAGGTGGTCGCGCTGCTCCGCGGACTCCAGTTCGTCGCGCTGGCGTTTCTGGCGTACGTGTCGCTGAAGTAGTCGTGGTGCGATCCCGCGATCCCGTCTGTCCTCGAGTCGCGAGTCGACCTGAACCGGCACCGACGTGCTCAGATCCCGTCCCACAGCCGTTCGTACTCGTAATAGGCCGCCGTCTTGACGACGGTCGTCGCGATGCCGATGTCGACGGCCGTGCTCGCCTGTCCCGTAATCGCGAGCGCGATCAGCACCGTCGTTAGCAGCATGACGACGCGGTACAGCAGGGCCTTGCACAGCGCTCTGCGCCGGGTCCCTCGCTCGAGGATCGCAGTATCGGTGCGGAGTCGAGTCGTGCGTGACTGCGTGCGGTCGTCGGTCATCGTGTCGTGGTCTCGGCTGTTGGTCGTCCCCGCTGTCGTCCCGCGTGGGGCTGCTTTCGTCGCCCGCTGCTCCCGCCGCCCGCTACTGCAGCGTCGCCCACGCGAGAAAGCAGAGAGCGACGAACTGCAGCCCGCGGAGGCCGGTCGCGACGAGCAGCGGCCCGGTCGCGTCGGCGTACAGCATGCCCATCCCGAGGTGGAAGGCCAGCGCCGCGAGGTTCTCGCCGGCCAGCAGCGCCGCGAACGAACACAGCGCGAGCACCTGTTTGGTTCGGAACGTCCAGTAGTTGCGTAGCCAGACGGCCGAGAGCGCGCCCAGCAGGACCAGGTTCAGGCCCGAGAAGACGGCGGCGAGCAGGAGCAGCGACTGGGCGCGGCTCATTCGCGCCTCCGTCGCGGGCCGTCTCGAGCGGTGCGGAACGGACTCACGGCTCGATCGTTTTGGACACCCAGCCGGTCGCGCCGTCGGGCTTCGGTCCCGAGGGATCCTCGGTCTGAACCGCACCGGTCCCGTCGATCGCCCGGACGACGACCTCGTGGCGGTCGGCGGCGGGCTCGAAGCTGTAGCGCCACTGCCGCCAGACGTCCCGAAGTTCGGTGCCGGCGTCGGGTTCGGGCGAGAGTTCGGCGGCCGTCCACGTCTCGCCGCCGTCGATCGAGACCTCGACGGCGTCGACGCCCTCGAGGCCGGCGTAGGCGTGGCCGCCGACGGTGATCGCGTCGTCCTGGTGATCGACCGACCAGAGTTTGGTGACGGTCTCGACCTCGCCGGTGCCGTCCCAGCCCCGTTCCTCCCAGTAGCCGTCTCGCTCCTCGCGGACGAACTCGAGTTCGTCGAGCCACTTGACGTTGACCTCGCCCCAGTTTCCGGGGACGAACAAGCGGACCGGATGGCCGTGTTCCCGCGGGAGGAAGCGGCCGTTCATCCCGTAGACGAGGTACGACCGCTCGAGGGCCTCGCGCGTGATGGTGTTCCAGTAGTCGTCGACGGCGTGGGCGACGACGTGCGTCGCTTCGTCGCCGGGGCCAACTTCCTCGAGCAGGTCGGCGACGGGAACGCCGGTCCAGACGGCGGTGTCCATCTCGCGGTCGTTCAGGTCCTCGCCGACGCAGCGCAGCGTGCCGTAGAACCGTTCGGCCTCGCGCTCGCGGAGGGCGTCGTAGTCGATCGTCAGCTCCGAGTCGACGGCGCCGGTGATCGAAAGCGCCCAGTCGCCGCGCTCGAGGATTGGATCGATCGTGTTGATGTCGACCGTGTAGAACGCGCCGATCTCGCTGACGAGCCCCGGCGCGTCGGGGAGGTCGAGGGCTGCGTCCGCGGCGTCGTCCAGCAACTGTTGTTCCGTGCGAGCCCCCTGCTCGTCGGTCTCGAGGGCGGGAACGCCCTCGCCGGGCGTCCGTCGCTGCCCGACGAGCGCGGCGATCCCGGCGAAGGAAAGCGTGCCGAAGCCGGCCTGCAGGGTCGCCCGCTTGGTTCGATCGACGGTGCGGGCCTGCGCGTCGGTTTCGCTCTCCGACTGGAGCCGCTCTCGCACCCGGCGGACGCTCAGCGGATCGTGCACCGCGGCGAGCTCGACGACGGCGACCACGGCTGCGGCCGGGACCGCGGCGGCGACGGCCGCAACCGGCGCGCCGGTCGCTGCGGTCGCGACTAGCCAGACGGCGACGGCGGCCAGCGCGACCGCGAGGTACCGGCGGTCGGCGAGGACCTCGATCTCGAGGGCCAGCAGAACCGTCGCGGCGAACAGTGCCGCGACGACGAGAAGCGCCAGCAGGAAGCTCGCCGGCTGGGCGAGCGGCCCGAACGCGTCGCGGACGGCGTTGACGATCGCGGCGGGCATCGAATCGACGACGAACGAGGCGGCGGGATCGCCGACGAATGCCGGGGTTAGCCCGGCGTAGGCGAACGAGCCCGCGATCGCCGCGACGCCGGCGAGGATCGCGGTGACGGTGCGCCAGACGAGGTGTGCGGTCGACAGTCGGGACGTGATGTGGGTCATTGGGTCGTAGAGGTCCGTTTTCAGTGGGGTGGGACGGTCGTTCGGGCGTTACTCGAGTCGCCGCACGGCGACGATTCCGACGAGGCCGACGACGACGGCGGACGCCGCGAGGAGCCCGACGGTACCGATGCCGCCGAGCAGGCCGCCGCTCATCTCCTCGCCGCTCTCGTCTGCCATCTCGTCGTTCATCGACTCGTCACTCATCTCGTCGTCCGACATTTCGTCGCCGCTCATATCGTCCTCGCTACTCATCCCGTCGCTGTCGTTCATCTCGTCGCTCTCGGTCATTCCGTCATCTTCACCGGACATCTCGTCACTGTCGCTGTCGTTCATTCCGCCGTCGCTCCCCGTCTCGTTGCTGTCGTTCATCCCGTCGTCCTGTATCGCTGCGTCGACTGCCGGTCCGGTCGTCGCTCCGGCGACCGCCGTTCCGGCAGTCGCCACGAGCGCTGCGATCGTCAGGAGTACGGCGATGCGTTTCCGCGTCGGTTGGAATCGAACCATTGTGGTCGAAGCGACTCGAGGCTCCCTGAAGGGTATTTTTCGGGATTCGGGGCAACTCCGCGGGAACTCGGTCGCAACTCCGTTGTACGTCGGTTCGATTCCGTGCGGAGTCGATCGCAACTCCGTTCAAAATTCGGGCCGCTGTCGTGCGGTTTCGCTCTCTTACCGATCTCGCGACGCGTCGGCCTCTCCTGCAAGGAAACCGCTTTCCCGCCCGCGGTCGATCCGCCGATATGGTCGACACCACAGCCGAAATCGTGCTCTTCGACGGCTTCGACGAACTCGACGCGATCGGCCCCTACGAGGTCCTCGAGAACGCCGCCCACGCCGGCGCATCGCTGGACGTCCAACTGGTGACGCTCGAGGAGACCGATCTCGTCACGGCGAGTCACGACCTCCGAGTTGAACCGGACGGCACGCTGGGCGAACCGGATCTGCTGATCGTCCCCGGCGGCGGCTGGACGACGGCGAACGAGGGGGTCAGGGCGGCCGTCGAGGACGGCGTCCTGCCCGGCGCCGTCGACGACTGCTACACAGCGGGCGCGACCGTCGCCTCGGTCTGTACCGGCGCGATGATCTTAGCCGAGGCGGGGCTGCTGGAGGGCCGGCCCGCAACCACCCACCAGGACGCGGTCGCGGACCTCGAAGAATCGGCGGCGAACGTGGTCGACGAACGGGTCGTCGACGACGGCGACGTGCTGACCGCCGGCGGCGTCACGTCGGGGATCGATCTGGCGCTGTGGGTCGTCGAGCGGGAGTTCGGCGAGGAGATCGCCGCGGCCGTCGCTGAAGAAATGAACCACGAGCGCCGCGGGAGCGTCTTCGGCTAACTCGAGCGTCGCTACTCGGCGATTTCGTCAGCAACCGTCGCACCCCGCCGTCTCGATCTCGCTCGAGGTTGCAACTCTCCGGGTGTAGTCAATAGTAGAAACGAGTTACACGCTATCGTCTTCCGACGACGCCGTGAACCGTATTACGCGCGAACGACGTTCGTCGCGCGGGGGCCCTTGGGGGCCTGTTCGATATCGAATTCGATCTCGGTTCCTTCCGTCAGATCCTCGCCGCCAACGTCTTCCATGTGGAAGAATACGTCGTCGTCGGAGTCCTCAGTCGCGATGAAACCGTAGCCGCCTGTGTCGTTAAAGAAGTCGACCTTACCGTTTGCCATTGCGACTAAACGAAACCCCGTTACACGGTTAAGTGTTCCGCATTCGTTTTCTAAAATACTGCATCTGTATCCGAACGTATTCTATATCTTCATTCGGGTCGACGAATATCCATAAACCACCAGTTATTCCGGAGATAGCTTTCGATCCGTCGAAACGACCCCGTCCTTTCGCGGAACCACGAATTCTGCCGCCGATAGCCGATCGAACCACCGTTCGTTGCAGCCCGTCTCGGGCTGCAACGGAGCTTTACGTCTCCGCGCCGCCTGTTACGTATGGATTCTTCCGATGTTCGGCGGCAGTGGAAACACCGCGCCGGGGAGTTTTCGCCGGAGTACTACGCCTACTACGGCCCCGACGAGACGAGCGAGTGTATTCGCCGCCGGCTCGAGCGCCACCTCGACCGCGGGCAGGACGCGACCGTCCTCGAGCTCGGCTGCAGTTCGGGTCGCCACCTCTCTCACCTCCACGCCCACGGGTTCGAGACCCTCGCCGGCCTCGAGGTGAACGCGGACGCGTTCGACGTGATGGAAGACGCGTATCCCGACCTCGCCGCCGACGGAACGTTCTATCTGGACGCGATCGAGGACGCTGTGGCCGACTTCGAGGACGACCAGTTCGACGCGGTCTACTCCGTCGAGACGCTCCAGCATCTTCACCCGGACGCGACGTGGGTCTTCGACGAACTGTCGCGCATCACGGGAGAGTTACTCATTACGGCGGAGAACGAGGGTGATTCCGATTCCGGTCCCGATCCCAATCCCGATTCGGATTCGGACTCGGCGTCGGCGTCCGATTCCCGTCCGGACCGGTCTCCCGACCGTGCAGCGTCGAACGATCCTGACGTGAACTACGTCAACGACGAGTTCCCGCTTTACTACCGCGACTGGAACGCGATTTTCACCGACCGCGGCTTTACCGAGGTCGACGCGACGGAGGGCCGACGGGATACGATCCGGACGTTCCGGACGACCTCGAACTGATCGGCATCGCGTAATCGGCGCTAGGGGCCGTCGGCCAAACGGCTATATGGATCCGTCGGGTAGCCCGATCCACGACCGAGACATGCAGGCAGTGTTATTCGACATGGACGGCGTGCTCGTCAACAGCGAAGATTACTGGACCGAGTTCGAAGCCGACGATATCCTTCCCGCCGCCGTCCCCGACGCGGACGTCGACGTCGCCGAAGTGACCGGCATGAACTACCGCGAGACCTACGACTACCTCGAGGCCGAGTACGGAACCGCCATCTCCCGCGAGGCGTTCGAGGACCGCTTCGAGGAGACCGCCCGCGAGATCTACCGCGAACACGTCGAGGCCCTCGACGGCCTCCACGACCTCCTCGCCGAACTGGACGCACGCGGCGTCGAACGCGCGCTCGTCTCGTCCTCACCGCATGAGTGGATCAGCATCGTCCTCGAGCGGTTCGAGCTCGAGGGCTCGTTCGATCACGTCATCAGCGCCGAGGATATCGACGCGGCGGGGAAGCCGGAACCCGACGTCTTCGAGTACGCCGCGAGCGAGGTCGGCGCGCCCGCCGAGGAGTGTATCGTCGTCGAGGATTCCGAAAACGGCGTCGAGGCCGGCGCGCGCGCCGGCGCCGTCGTCGTCGCCTACCGGATCGACGCCCACGGCGATCTCGACCTCTCGCCGGCCGACGAGATCGTCGACTCGCCCGCCGAACTGCGGGAGACGGTGCTCGAGTTGACGGAATAAGGTCGTTCGGTACTCTTCTCTCGCGGTGTCGACTCGACTCCTATAGATAGCGGGCCTATTCGACGCGGACCGTCCGCGTCTCCTCGACCGGAAGCAGCGGCTCCTCGGGGAAGGCGACGCTGACAGTATACTCGAGTTCCTCCGTCTCCGCGCCGAAGACGCCGACGGGGACGGTGTCAACGTCGCGCAGGTAGGAGTTCGCGCTCGTCATCTCGCGGCCGTTGACGGTCACCCGGATACCGGCCCGCGCGGGTTCGCCGACGTTCCGAACGGTGACTTCGCAAACCTCGTTCTCGCCGGCGGCGATCGCGTCGGGGAAGTCGCCCCAGTCGATCTCGACCGAGGGCAGCGACTGGGCGCCCTCGTAGACGCGCTCGGCGACGCCCTCCGAGAGACCGGCGTCGATCAGACCGTCGATTCCGGCGTCGACGACGTCGCCCGGCGTCGACAGCCCCTCCTTCGCTAACTTGCTCGCGCGGCCGGGGCCGACGCCGTCGATGGCGGTCAGGCCCACGGCGTCCGCCGAGACGCCGTTCTCGATGCGGGCCTCGGCTTGCCGCGCGAGGTTGGCGGCGTGGGGACCGACGAACCGATCGAGGAAGGCGCCCAGCGCGGAGACGAGTCGCGTCGCGTTGCGCCGGATGACCCAGGCGTCGCTGGCCAGTTCCGCGGGCGTCGTGCCGCTGGCCGCGCTCCGGAGGATCGCCAGCACCTTCCGCTGGCCGGCCTCGAGGTCGCCGTACTCCTGGCCCACGAGCACCGCGTCGATCGCGTCGCGTTCGTCCTGGCGGGCCGAGACCGACTCGAACTCGCCGGCGGTCGCGACCGCCTCGAGGATGTCGTCGGTCTCGAGTTCCTTGCCGGCTTCGACCCGATCACAGAGGTCCGCGAACTTCGCGGCCGTCTCGAGGCGCAGGTAGTACTTGGACGCTAACACGCCCCGCGGCGTCGCCTCGATCGAGAGGTCCTCGCCGGTCTCGACGAAGCCCCGATCGACCAACTCTTCGAGGCAGTCCCGCACGCGCTCGCGGAGGTTCGGGAAGTCGTACGCCTCGGGTTTGGACTGGCCGCGCACGTAGTAGAAGGTCGTCTCGAGCCAGTCCATCACGTCGTCGAGATCGGTGATCGTCCCCATCGCGATCTCGGCGTTGAGGTGGGTCTCGAGGCTCTCGGCCAGCCGGGACTCGATCTCCTTGCCGTCGCGCAGCAGTCGGCGGTACTTGTCCGCGTCGGCGGTATCGCAGACGACCCAGCCGTAGCCGACGTCGTCGTACCCCGGCCGCCCCGCGCGCCCGAGCATCTGGAGCACGTCTAAGGGGCTCATGTCCACCTCGCCCTCGAGCGGGTCGTGGAGTTTCGTGTCGCGGATGACCACGCAGCGGGCGGGGAGGTTCACGCCCCAGGCCAGCGTCGACGTCGAAAAGAGGAGTTCGACGTGGCCCTCCTTGAACCACGCCTCGACGAGGTCCCGGTCGTTCTTCGAGAGCCCGGCGTGGTGGAAGGCCACGCCGTCGAGAACGGATTTCCGGAGTTTGTCGTTCTCGAGTTCCTTCGATTCGGTGTGGAAATCGTAGTCGCCGCGAGCGCCGATCGGAACGTCGCGCTCGGCGATCTCGTCGCGGGCCTTCTCGGCCGCGCGGACGGTGTCCTGCCTCGAGGAGACGAACACGAGCGCCTGGCCGTCCTCGCGGAGGTGCGGTTCCGCCAGATCGAGCGCGCGATAGAGTCGGCGGTACTTGTCCGCGAAGGAGTTCTCGCCGTGCGTGTAGGTCTTGACGCCCGCGTTGAGGTCGACGGGGCGGTACTCCTCGCCGAACTCGAACGTGGTTTCGTCGGGGGCGTCGAGCCACGCCGCCACGTCGTCCACGTTGGGCATCGTCGCCGACAGCGCGACGACGCGAGGGTCACAGAGGCGGCGCAGGCGGGAGATCGTGACCTCGAGCACCGAGCCGCGCCGGTCGGCGTCGAGCAGGTGCACCTCGTCGATGACGCAGACGTCGACGTCGGTGACGAAGTCGTAGCGCCGGGAGTCGTGTTTGCGGGTCGCCGAGTCGAGTTTCTCGGGGGTCATCACGAGGATGTCCGCGCGGCGCGCGCGGCGCGGATTCAGGTCCCGTTCCCCCGTGACGACGTACACCGAGTAGTCGAGATTTTCGAAGCGGTCCCAGTCGTCCTCCTTCTCGTTGGTCAGGGCCCGCAGCGGCGCGATAAAGAGCGCGGTGCCGCCGTCGGCCAGGGCCTTACAGATCGCCAGCTCCGCGAGGGCGGTCTTGCCCGACGCCGTCGGCGCGCTCGCGACCACGTTTTCGTCGCTTTCCAGCAGTGCGGGCAGCGCCTCGCGTTGCATCCGGTTGAACTCCTCGAAGGCAAAAGCGTCGGCGAATTCGGGGAGAACCTCGGCGACCTCCATCACACGGATACGGGGAGCGTCGGGTCAAAGGCGTTTCCTTCCCGGCCGCTCGCGACCGGGGGCCGGTCGGGCGGCGAGTTGAACCCGACCGTCGGGACGCCAGCCGGCTCAGGTCGGCTGCCGTCGCTGCGTTCGCTTCGTCTCGACCAGTTCCCCGAGTTGGTCGTTGAGAGCGCCGTTGGCCCGCTCGGGGCGGGGCGTGCGCTCGAAGGTGAGTTCGGGGTCGCCCGAGCCCGCGGTGTAGATCGTCAGGTCGCCGTACCCCAGCAGCCGCCCGAGCATGTCCTGCTCGAGGGTCGTGTTCTGGATGCGGTCGATCCGAAACTGAGTGACGTCTCGCGAGACGATGCCGCGTTTCTTGTACAGTTCCTCGGAGGTGATCACGTAGCGGGTGTTCGTCCAGACGGCGTAGCGGACGAGCGCGACGCCGGCACCGCCGAGGCCGAGGAGGGCGCCGAGCAGCGCGGTGAGCCCCGCGCCGTCGGTGCTTGTAAGGTCCATAATGATGAGCGCCGTGCCGACGACGGCGACCAGGACGGCGATCGGCACTCCGGCACCCATCGTGATCGGGTGGGGACGACTCTCCCAGACGACGGCTTCGTCGGCCGTGAGATGGAGCCAGTCGGGCGTCGAGCGGGCCATCGGTTTGGCCGTCGTATTCCGCTCGTCACCGTAAAGCTATCGCGGTAGGGAACCCCTTCTGGCCCGCACCCAGCAGTGAGACCCAGGTCGCAGTCGAGCAGTGCTCGAGGTGGATTCGAGAACGCAGTCCGAACCGAACAGCGGTCTCACTCGGGAACCGTTCCGGCGAGAACGTAGTACTCGTGGCGGGGCTCCCGTCCCCACAGCACCGGATCCGACAGCGGCTCGTGCTCGAGATCCCGGTAGCCCGCCCGCTCGAGTTCCCCGCGGAGCTCGTCGACCGGCCGACCGTCGTACAGCGGCAGGTCCCCGTGGACGGCTTCGTACTCGTCCCACGGCTCGTCGTGGTCCCAGTACCCCTCGAGCAACGCGACGCGGCCGCCGGGCTCGAGGACGCGTCGCCACTCGGCCAGCGCCGCCTCGGGGTTCGGGAGCGTCCAGACGAGGTGGCGAGCCGTGACCAACTCGAACGCGTCGTCGGGCAGCGGGAGCGTCTCCGCGTCCCCGCGGCAGAACGCGATCGAGCGGTCGGCCGCGCTGGCTTTCGCCCGGGCGCGCTCGAGCATTTCGGGGGCGAAGTCGACGCCCGTGACGTCGTGGCCCAGTTCCGAAAGCAGCAGCGAGATGACGCCGGTGCCACAGCCGACGTCGAGGACGCGGGCGCGACGGTCCCGCGGGTCGCCAGCGGCGTCACTGCCGGCGCCGGTCCACTCCCGGAGCACCGACAGCCACCGTTCGCGCTGCTCGGCGTCGTGGATGCCGTGGTGGCTCGCGTCGTCGAACGTCGCCGCGCGCCCGTTCCAGTGGCGTCGAACGAGGTCCTTCACGTCGGTGTCGCTGCTCCCGCCGCGGTCGTCGGTTCGATTCGAATTCGTCACGCGTTGGCCTCCTGTTGGTCCGAGTCGCCCGAGCGGCCCGTCCCGGCTCGAGCGCCGGTCTCGGTCCCGACATCGCGTGCGGCTGCCATCCGACATCGCGTGCGGCTGCCATTACTGTACCGCCCCCGCAGACGCGGCGTCCGCGGCGCGGGCGTTCATCCCGCCCGAGGTCTCGTACCAGTAGTACCAGCCGAGCCCGATCGCCGCTGCGATGTTCGACAGGGTAACGGCCCAGAAGACGCCCGTCACGTCCGTTCCGAGGACGAGTGCGGCCGCAGCGGCGATCGGCAGTCGGACGAGCCAGTACTG
Source organism: Halopiger aswanensis (assembly GCF_003610195.1). NCBI lineage: Archaea > Methanobacteriati > Methanobacteriota > Halobacteria > Halobacteriales > Natrialbaceae > Halopiger > Halopiger aswanensis. Next base: position 801,660 of record NZ_RAPO01000003.1, read on the forward strand.
CACCAGCGTCGCGACGAGGCTGGTTCGCGTCCGGCGAGCCCCGTTGAAACCGGCCTGCAGCAGGTAGGTCGCGCCGATCGCCCAGTAACCGTACGCGAGAATCTGCAGGTACTCGGTGGCAACCGCGAGTTCGGCGGCGGTCGCGTCGGGGACGAAAAGCACCGCGAGCGGTTCGGGAACCAGCCACTGGAGCGCGCCGACGAGACAGAGCCCGCCGCTCGCGATGGCGACCCCGATCCAGGTCGTCCGGCGCGCCCGCTCGGGCAACGCCGCGCCGAGGCTCTGGCCGATCATGCTCTGTGCGGCCTGCTGGAGCCCCATCGCCGGCACGAAGGCGATGGTCGAGACGCGCGCGCCGATCGTAAACGCGGCCAGTCCCACGGCGTCGCCGACGAGCACGACGAGCCAGATCATCCCGACGCGCGCGGACTGACTCGAGACGTGTTGCCCGCCGTTCGGCCAGCCGATGTCGATAATCTCCCGCCAGTCGGCGCCCTCGAGCGTCCGGGCGTCCCGCGAGAGAACGAACTCGCCGCGACCGCGAAGCGCCATCGCGAGCCCGACGACGAGTCCGCAGCCGTAGCCGATCCCCGTCGCCGCCGCGGCGCCGGCGACGCCGAGCTCGGGGGCGAGCCACCAACCGAATATCAGGAACGGGTCGACGACGACGTTGACCGCGACGGCGACGGCGTTGATGTACAGCGCCGCACGCGTATCGCCCCAGCCGATAAAGCCCGCCTCGAGGGCCTCGCTCGCGGCGGCGACGGCGAAGACGAGCCCGTAGACCGCGAGGTAGGCGGCGGCGTACTCGGTGACGACCGCGCCCGCGCCGAAGAGCGCGACGACGTCGCGCGCGACGGCCCACGTCGCGAGGCCGGTCCCTGCGCCGACGACGAGACCGAGGACGGTACCGTTGAACGCGGCCCGGCGCCCGGCAGCGAGTTCGTCGGCGCCTACGCGCTGGGAGACCAGCACCTGCGTCCCGACGCCGACGCCGATCGCGACGGCCGCGAGCAGGCCGGTCAGCGGAAAGTTGATTCCGACCGCGGCGACCGCCTCGAGGCTGTGGCGCCCGAGCCAGAGCGTATCGATCACCTGCTGGAGCACCTGCACGAGATTCTGGACGAGAAGCGGCAGCGCTAACAGCGCGAGCGTCCGCGGAATCGGCCCGTTCGTGATCTCATCGCGCTCGAGCGCCAACATCTACCCCCATTGGTGATTAGTAATAAAAATAAATGTTTTCCCCAACTCAATCCTCGCCGGGAGGGGTGGTCCACCAGAATGACTTTTCCCTCCCGGCGCCGTCCCTGTACGCATGAGCAGCGCTCGAAAGCCCGACTGGTTGAAGATGCGGCCGCCGTCGGGCCGGGAGTTTACCGACATCCGGGAGACGCTGCGCGACCGAAACCTCCACACCGTCTGCGAGGAGGCGAACTGTCCCAACCTCGGCGAGTGCTGGTCGGGCGGTGCAGGAACGGGCGACGGCGAGGGCGGCACCGCGACGTTCATGCTGATGGGCGATCGCTGCTCTCGAGCCTGCAACTTCTGCGACGTCGAGACCGGCGGGATGGAGCCGCTCGATCCCGACGAACCCGAAAACGTCGCCGAGGCGGTCGCCGAAATCGGACTGGATTACGTCGTGCTCACCTCCGTCGACCGGGACGACCTGCCGGATCAGGGCGCGGGCCACTTCGCCGAGACGATCCGCGAGATCAAGGCCCGCCATCCCGGCATCCTCGTCGAAGTCCTCATCCCCGACTTTCAGGGCGAACAGCGGCTCGTCCGAAAGATCATCGACGCCGAGCCGGACGTCATCGCGCACAACGTCGAGACCGTCGAGCGCCTGCAGTACCCCGTTCGCGATCGCCGGGCCGGCTACGAACAGTCGCTGTCGGTGCTCGAGCAAGTCGATCGCGAATCCGACATCTACACGAAGACGTCGATCATGCTCGGCCACGGCGAGTACGACCACGAGGTCTACCGGACGCTCGCGGACTGCCGGGAACGGGGCGTCGATATCGTCACGCTCGGGCAGTACCTCCGGCCCTCGCGGAACCACCTCGAGGTGAAACGCTACGACCATCCGGACAAGTACGAGACCTGGCGCCGCGTCGCCGAGGAGGAACTGGGCTTCCTCTACTGTGCCAGCGGCCCGATGGTCCGCTCGTCCTACAAGGCAGGTGAGCTATTCGTCGACGCCGTTCTCCGCGAGGGCAAGAGCGTCGAAGACGCTCGCGAAGCAGCGCGACCGACGCAGGACTGAACGGTCTCACCGCTCGGTCGCCGCTTGAACGGCTGATTCGAACTCGGCGGGAACGGCGATTCGGTCGTCGTCCGTGTCGATCGTCATCGTCTGCGGGTCGATCGGGTACGTCTTCGAGACGAACGGCGGGACGAAACTGAGCCCCGGCTCGAGGACGGCTTCCATCTCGCCGAACACGAGGAGCGCTTTCAGTTCGCCTTCCTCGACCGTTTGCAGGCCGTCGTACACCGCTCCCGCGATCGTCAGAAGGAGCACACCGCTGATGGCGAGTATCGCTACCATGTTTTCCGCATGAAACAATCGGATTATAAACGTACTGGCGGCCTTCGCACTGACTCTCGCAGTGACGAGTACGACACAGCCGATAGCGACGTCGCGATCGGTGCCCGGACGAGAGTGTTGGTTTTTGACCATTGACGGGCGGATGTTGACGAATATGCTCGGTATGCGACGACGGACTGGCAAGAATCTCACCGAAAGTAAGCTATTTTGGGAAACTCCTTTATCCCGAGCGATAGTTCGTTACGGTATGCACAGGTGGGTTCACCCGTGAGTACGATCCAACGCGACGCCCGCGATCGAGTACAGGTACTCGACGAGGACGGGCGGGTCCGCGAGGGTGCTGAAGTCCCCGAGCTCGCCGACGACGAACTCCTCGAGATGTACGAGCAGATGCGGCTGGCTCGTCACTTCGACGAGCGGGCGGTGAGCCTGCAGCGACAGGGACGGATGGGCACCTATCCTCCGCTGTCGGGACAGGAAGCCGCACAGGTTGGCAGCGCCCACGCCTTAGACGAGGACGACTGGGTCTTCCCCAGCTACCGGGAGCACGCCGTCGGCCTCGTTCGGGGCCTCTCGCTCGAGCGGACCCTCCTCTACTGGATGGGCCACGAGCAGGGCAACTACGTTCCGGAGGACGTCAACATGTTCTCGGTCGCCGTGCCGATCGCGACCCAGATTCCTCACGCGACCGGCGCCGCGTGGGCCTCGAAGCTCAAGGACGAGGAGAAGACGTTCATCTGTTACTTCGGCGACGGCGCGACCTCCGAGGGCGACTTCCACGAGGGACTGAACTTCGCCGGCGTCTTCGACACGCCGAACGTCTTCTTCTGTAACAACAACCAGTGGGCGATCTCGGTGCCGCGGGAGCGCCAGACCGCAAGCGCTACCTTAGCGCAGAAGGCGACGGCCTACGGCTTCGAGGGGGTGCAGGTCGACGGCATGGACCCGCTCGCGGTCTACAAGGTCACTCGCGACGCCGTCGAGAAGACGAAGGATCCCGACGAGGACGAACTGCGACCGACGCTCATCGAGGCCGTCCAGTACCGGTTCGGCGCCCACACCACCGCCGACGACCCCTCGGTCTACCGCGAGGACGACGAAGTCGAGCGCTGGAAGCGAAAGGATCCGATCCCGCGCCTCGAGACGTTCCTCCGGAATAACGGACTGCTCGACGACGAACGCGTCGACGCGATCGACGAGCGGATCCGCGAGGAGGTGGCCGACGCCATCGAGGGCGCGGAGTCGGTCGAGCGACCGGAGCCGGAGGAGATCTTCGCGCACGTCTACGAGGGGATGCCCAAGCGGCTGCAGCGGCAACTCGAGTACTTCGAATCGATCCGCGACCGACACGGCGACGACGCGCTGCTGGAGGGCTAACGTACTATGGCGACACAACCGGAATCAGACGCGGACGTACAGGCGACCGGCGAATCGGAAAACCTCACCCTGGTACAGGCGGTTCGGGACGGCCTCTACACTGAAATGGCCCGCGACGAGGACGTCGTCGTCATGGGCGAGGACGTCGGGAAGAACGGCGGCGTCTTCCGCGCGACGGAGGGGCTGTACGACGAGTTCGGCGAGAACCGGGTTATCGACACGCCGCTCGCGGAGTCGGGGATCATCGGTACCGCGATCGGCATGGCCACCTACGGGATGCGGCCGGTCCCCGAAATCCAGTTCATGGGCTTTATCTATCCGGGATTCGACCAGATCGTCTCCCACGCCGCGCGCCTGCGGACGCGCTCACGCGGGCGATACACGTGTCCGATGGTGGTCCGTGCCCCCTACGGCGGCGGTATCCGCGCGCCCGAACACCACTCCGAGTCGACCGAGGCGATGTTCGTCCACCAGCCCGGTCTGAAGGTCGCGATTCCCTCGACGCCCGCCGACGCGAAGGGGCTGCTGACGAGCGCGATCCGCTCGCCCGACCCGGTGATCTTCCTCGAGCCGAAGCTCATCTACCGGGCGTTCCGCGAAGAAGTCCCCACGGAGTCCTACGAGGTCCCCCTCGGCGAGGCGGCCGTCCGCCGCGAGGGGTCGGACATATCCGTCTACACGTGGGGCGCGATGACCAGGCCGACGCTCGAGGCCGCCGAGAACCTCGCGGACGAGATCGACGTCGAAGTGGTCGACCTGCGGACCCTCTCGCCGCTGGACGAGGCGACCATCGTCGAGTCCTTCGAGAAGACCGGCCGCGCCGCGGTCGTCCACGAGGCGCCCAAGACGGGCGGGCTGGGCGCGGAACTCGTCGCCACCCTGCAGGAGGAAGCACTACTGTATCAGGAAGCGCCGGTGGAACGTATCACGGGCTTCGATACCCCGTTCCCGCTGTACGCCCTCGAGGACTACTACCTCCCGGAGGCGGCACGCATCGAGGACGGGATTCGGAACGCGGTGGAGTTCTAACATGGTACGCGAATTCCAACTTCCGGACGTCGGCGAAGGAGTCGCGGAGGGCGAACTGGTCTCGTGGTTAGTCGAGGAAGGCGACGAGGTCAGCGAGGATCAGCCAGTTGCCGAAGTCGAGACGGACAAGGCGCTCGTCGAGGTTCCTGCGCCGGTCAACGGGACAGTCCGTGAGCTACACGTCGAGGCGGGCGAGGTCGTCGACGTCGGAACGGTGATCATCTCGTTCGACGTCGAGGGCGAAGTAGGCGAAGCAGCGGAGACCGAACCTGAGGCCGAACCCGCGGAATCCGAGACGGCCGACGGTGCCGACACGACCGCATCCGGTGAAGCCGGCAGCCCCGGGGCTGAGCCCGCCGATATCGACGAGGCCGAGACGCCGGCCACGCCCGAGGACCGCATCTTCGCGCCGCCGCGAGTCCGCCGGCTGGCCCGGGAGGAGGGCATCGACCTCGCGCGACTCGAGGGGTCCGGCCCCGGCGGTCGGATCACGACGGCCGACGTAGAGGCTGCCGTTCGCGGCGGGTCGCTCGAGGGCGCTGCCCAGGTCGAGTCGACGGAGGGAACGGCCGAAGCGGAGACGGACGATTCGACGAGTGCGACCGACGGTACCGCAACCGCAAGCGAATCCGTCGCGGCGGCTGCCGAAACGGAGACGCCCTCGAGTGCATCGACTCCCGAGACGCCGTCGACGGTCGAGTCGGCCGACCGCGACCGCACGCTCGCGGCGCCCGCAACCCGCCGGATCGCCCAGGAGGCGGGCGTCGACATCGACGCCGTCCCCGCGGTCGAGCAGCGGGACGGCGAGGCGTTCGTCACGCCAGAGGCCGTCCGGGAGTACGCCGAGGCACAGCAGCGAGCGCAGGAAGCAGCGGATCGCGAGGCGCTCGAGGCCGGTGGGACCGGCGAAACTGGCGGGACGAAAGGCACCCAGTTCGCCGAGGGCGAGCGCGAGCGCCGCGAGCCGTTCCGCGGCGTCCGCAAGCGCATCGCCGAGGCGATGGTCGAGTCGAAGTACAGCGCGCCCCACGTCACCCACCACGACGAGGTCGACGTGACGGAACTCGTCGAGGCCCGCGAGGAACTCAAGCCCCGCGCCGAGGAGCGGGGCATCCGGCTGACCTACATGCCGTTCATCATGAAGGCGGTCGTCGCGGCCCTGCAGGAGTACCCCGAGATGAACGCGGTCATCGACGAGGAGAACGACGAGATCGTCTACCGCGACTACTACAACATCGGCGTCGCGACGGCGACCGACGTCGGATTGATGGTTCCCGTCCTCGAGGACGCCGACGAGAAGGGCCTCTTACAGCTGTCCTCGGAGATGAACGAACTCGTGCAGAAGGCCCGCGAGCGGTCGATTAGCCCCGGCGAACTGCGGGGCTCGACGTTTACGATCACCAACGTCGGCGCGATCGGCGGCGAGTACGCCACGCCGATCATCAACTACCCCGAGGCGGGGATCCTCGCGATCGGCGAGATCAAGCGTCGACCTCGCGTCGTCGAGCAGAATGGCGAGGAGTCGATCGAACCGCGATCCGTGCTGACGCTGTCGCTGTCGTTCGACCACCGGCTGATCGACGGCGCGATCGCCGCTCGGTTTACGAACACCGTCATGGAGTACCTCGAGAATCCCCAGCTACTATTGCTCGAGTAAGCCTACGAGAGGATATATCATGGAACCAGTCACCGCTACCACCGAACCCACACTCGAACCGCACGGAGGACCGCACTGATGGTCGTCGGAGACGTCACCACCGGCACGGACGTCCTGGTTATCGGCGCCGGCCCTGCGGGCTACGTCGCCGCGATCCGCGCCGGCCAGCTCGATCTGGACGTCACCCTCGTCGAGAAGGACGCCTACGGGGGGACCTGCCTGAACTACGGTTGTATCCCCTCGAAGGCGCTGATCACCGCGACCGACATCGCCCACGAGGCCCGCCACGCCGAGGAGATGGGCATCCACGCCGACCCCGCGATCGACCTCGCGGGCATGGTCGGCTGGAAGGACGACGTCGTCGACCAACTCACCGGCGGCGTCGAGAAACTCTGTAAGGCAAACGGCGTCAACCTGCTCGAGGGCACCGCTACCTTCGTCGACGAGACCACCGTCCGCGTCTCCCACAGCGGCGAGGGCCAGGGCTCGGAGACCCTCGAGTTCGAACACGCCATCGTCGCGACCGGCTCGCGGCCGATCGAGATTCCGAACTTCGAGTACGGCGACGAGCCCGTCCTGAACTCGAGGCAGGCCCTCGCGCTCGAGTCGGTTCCCGACTCGATGGTCGTCGTTGGCGCCGGCTACATCGGGATGGAACTGGCCAGCGTCTTCGCCAAGCTGGGGACCGACGTGACGGTGATCGAGATGCTCGACTCGATCCTCCCCGGCTACGACGACGACCTCAAGCGCCCCGTCAAACAGCGGGCCGAGGAGCTGGGTATCGAGTTCGAGTTCGGCTACACGGCCTCGGAGTGGCACGAGCGAGCCGACGGCGACGGGATTCGGGTCGTCGCCGAGCCGGCGGATCGGGCCGCCGCCGACGGCGGCGCTGCAGCCGGTGAGACGGACGCAGACACGGACGCCGAAGCCGAACCCCTCGAGCTCGACGCCGAGAAGGTGCTCGTCGCGGTCGGACGAGAACCCGTTTCCGATACGCTCGCCCTCGCCGAGGCGGGCGTCGAGACCGACGACCGCGGCTTCATCGACACCGACTCGCAGGCCCGAACGAACGTCGACCACATCTTCGCCGTCGGCGACGTCGCCGGCGAGCCGATGCTCGCCCACAAGGGCAGCGCGGAGGGACAGGTCGCCGCCGCGGTCATCGCCGGCGAACCCGCGGCGATCGACCACCAGGCGATGCCAGCCGTCGTCTTCACCGATCCCGAAATCGCGACCGTCGGTATGACCGAATCCGATGCAGCGGAAGCCGGGTTCGACCCCGTTACCGGCGTGTTCCCCTTCCGCGCCAGCGGTCGCGCGCTGACGACCGGCGAGAGCGACGGCTTCGTCAAGATCGTCGCCGAATCCGACGAGGGCTATCTGCTCGGCGCGTCCGTCGTCGGCCCGGAAGCGTCCGAACTCATCGGCGAACTCGGGCTCGCAGTCGAACTCGGCGCGACGCTCGAGGACGTCGCCTCGACGGTCCACGCCCATCCGACCCTCTCCGAGTCGGTGATGGAAGCCGCGGAGAACGCGCTCGGTCGCGCGATTCACACGCTCAATCGCTGATCGGCCCCCACCGATTCGCCGTCCATACGTCTGCCTCTCCGGTCTCACCCGGTTTCGAATTCTCGCCCACGACGCTCGCACGGGTGCTCGAGTTCCCACCCCCTGAGAAATAGGGTACTACCCCTTCAGTAGGCGGTTCTTCTCGTTGAGTGTGACAATGACGTCTAACACCTCCTCTTCCGGGATGCGACGCCGAACCGTCCTCTCGATCGCGGGTGCGGGCGCCCTCGGCTCGCTCGCGGGCTGTCTCTCTACCCTCTCGAGCGGCGACGCTGCCGGTAGTGACGGACCGGAATCCGACAGCACCGACGACGGTTCCGACGAGGACGCGCCGCTGACCGACTACGAGTACACCGCACCGCCACAGATCGTCGACCTCGCTGAACAGAACCACCAGTCGACGCTCCGGACCGTCCCCGCGCGCCACCAGCTCGTCACCGACGAGGCAAAGGGCGGGCCCGTGGAACTCCCCGAGGTCTGGGCCTGGCAGGCCGACGACCTCGAGCCGAGCGTCCCCGGTCCGATCTACCGTATGCAGGAGGGGGAAACGTTCGAACTCACCTTCGAGAACTCTGAGCACGACCGCCCGCACACCGTCCACGTCCACGCGGTCGGCAAGTCGTGGAGCGACGACGGCGCCCCGATCTCGACCCGGACCGACGTCCAGCCCGGGGAGAGCCACACCTACGAACTCGAGGGCGACGTTCCCGGGACGCACTTCTATCACTGCCACGTCCAGACCCACAACCACCTGGACATGGGGATGTACGGCATCCTCCGGGTCGACCCTGCGGGCTACACCCCGCCAGATCAGGAGTACTTCCTGACGCTCCGGGAGTGGGACAGCCGCCTCCACGAACGAGAAGCCGGCGGCGACGGCGACTACAACGCCGGCGACCGCTCTCCGAACCGCTACACCGTCAACGGCCGGAGCGCCCCCACGACATTCAATCCCGAACTCGGCTCGCCGCTCGTGGTCGGCGCCGGCGACACCGTGCGGGTCCACGTCGTCAACGCGGGCTACGAACAGCACGCGTTCCACACCCACGGCCACCGCTTCACCGTCGTCGAGAAGGACGGCAGTCCGATTCCCGAGGCCGCTCGGTACCAGGAGGACGTCGTCGGCATCGCCCCGGCTGAACGGGTCACTCTCGAGTTCGAAGCCGACTCCGAACCGGGAATCTACCCCGTCCACTGCCACAAGGTCGACCACGTCACCACCGACGGCGCCTACCCCGGCGGCATGGCGACCGCCATCGTCTACGAGGACGCCATGGACACCGACGAGTTCGCCGCGGTCATGGACGACGCCGGCTACGACGGGTAACTGCATCCCGTCGTTCCGTTCAGTCTTTTACTCCCCGTTGGTACTCGGCGCTTCGAACGCGTCCGGCCCGGCGCTGTTCGCGGTGAATCGTGATTTCACTGCGGTATCCGAAATACGGCTCGAGAAGACGACCGCTACTGGACGTACAACGAGTACGCGATCACGAGAAAGCCCGCGAGCACGAGCAGACTCTCGAGGAGCACTCCCATCGCCAATTCGACGTTGAGGAGCAGGTCGAACATCCCCGCGAGGACGAACCCGAGCGTCACAAGCCCGAATCCGACCGCAAGGTACCCGAGCGCCCGCTGTCTCGTCCGCCGATACGCCTTGAACGCGAAATACGTAATGATTCCCCCGACGACGAGTATGATCGTCTTGACGACCGCCAGGGCGACTGCGATTTCGACCGTTGATTCTCCCATCATGTTTCCTTTCGCACCTCCGACCACAACTCGGCGAGCCGTTCGTCCGCCGTCCGCGCCGGCCGATCGATCTGGACCGTGAGCCGCCGCTCCTCGTCCAGCGAGAGCGTGATCTCCTCGAACGCGATCGAGTACTTACTCGCGTGGTGACCATCACGCCTGATTTCGGTCGATTCCTCGAGCAGCGTCGATTCGGTCAGCAACTCGAGTTTCCGATACAGCGTCGATTGCGGGATCTCGCATCGGTTCGTCAACTCCGACGCCGTCATCGGCTCCTCGAGATTTCGGATGATTTCTCGACAGTCGGGATCGTCAAGCGCAGCGCAGATCTCCTCCGCCGACGGCGTCGACTCCGAGGCGATCGGGTCCCGGACCATTCGTACGACCGTTACGACGCACGTGGTTTATTCGCATCGATGCGCATCGGCGCTCCGGGCCGATAGCGCTCCGATTTCCGAACGTGTTCGTTCCCCGGTCGCCACTGCGCTTCCCACACGCCGTCGGTAACGACTTCCGGACCTCCGGGACTAAACTCCCCTACCAGCACCAAACCGAACTTTCTTGCGCGTACGCGCTCGAGTGGGACCCACGCGGGTATCATCCGGTCCGACCGCGTCTGCGAGGACGGGATGACTGGCCGGCCTCCGCCCGCGTGATATTCCTGCGCCACTACGACAGTCTGCGACCGTCGGCAGCTCCTCGAGTCCGGTGTTTATTAGTGTAGGCTCAGTGACTGGCTGGTGGAAAACCGTGGCATGGTAGCGGGTTCCGAGACGGTTCTGGTTCGACGGCCTTATGTATCAACCCGGTCTTCGGTACTAATGCGAACGACGTGGCGCACGCCGCCGCGTCCCCTCCGGCCGACACCCGGCACGGAGGCAGGAATCTCATCCGTCGCCCTTATACGCTTTCGGGCAATCACAAACGGTCGCACAATCCCACGCCGGCTGCGATTTCCGGCGTGGCTGCGATCCGTTGCCCTTAAGTGTATCCGGGGACTCGGATGGATTGCAAAGAAACAGTGATCGACGACCCGTTCAACTCGAGTCGTCATCTCGGACGATTCGCGATCCGCGGTCCGAAGGGGTTAAGTACCCTCCGCGGATTACGAATACGTCCGAAGGAGATGAGGATTCCACCCCTGCGGTCTTCCGTACAGATGGGATCTGATGTGAGCCTTGGTAGTTCGGTGACGCCCGACCGGTCCACG